>NZ_BORE01000020.1:0-88340 GCF_018333015.1 Bacillus sp. J14TS2
TTATCAGAAGGTATCCTTTTTTTGTATATTTTTTCATTTTTTAATCAAATTAAAAAAGTGATTTCCTACTTCATCTTAGTAGAAAATCACTTTTTCTGTTTTTACTGGGTTTTGTCCCAGCCTCTTTATAATTTGTTACTATTTATCTCCTCTCCACGCTGGTCGTCTGTATAATAAGGCAGTAGTAAAAATAGAGACAAATAAAAACAGACCTACATACGCGATCATGATCTGATTTAGTTCAACTGACAATATAAAGTTACTAGTCATCGCTGCTTTATTTTATTTACGGCATCCTCGCTGAAGTGACTTAAGAAGCCTAATCTCCAACAACTAAAAGCAAAACAGGATAGCACTTTCTTATATGCTATCCTGTTTGTTCCAAAAACGCGCCTGGTTGCTAAGAGACAGATAAAATCATTATCCACCTTGCTTAAATTGATTCATCACAGTTAAAGTCATATCATTACATTGTTTTATAAAGTTGAGTAAAAGTTTAGTTTCCTGTTCATTATATTGGGTTAAAATTTCGGAAGTGGATTCAAAGATTGATTGGAACATAGGTGAAATTTTATCCACCTTTTCGGGAACTACCTTAATAACAACACGCCTTCTGTCTTTAGGATCCTTATCCCTAATGACATACCCCGCAGTTTCTAATCTGTCGATTACACTGGTAATGGACCCTGTAGTTAAACCTGTTAATTGGGCAAGCCTTCCTGCTGTAACAGCTCCATTGCGATTCAAAAAGTCTAAACACTTATGGTCGGTGGGATTCAAACCCAATCTGTCTGAAATTAATTGATGAAACATTACAGCATAGCCACTGTTTTGACGTAGTTGAAGAATTAATTCTCTCTGAATTGAAGTAAGTTCCGAAGAAGAATCATGACTACTTGACATGATGCACCTCACAATGTATTATGTATTTATCTTGATTAATCGAGATAATAGGTTTATCAAGATATTATTTTTAATATACCATAAGGGACATCTGTATTCAAACTTAGTACGGAAAGGGATGATTCACAATGAAAAATCCAAAAGAAGCAGCGGAGGATATTCAAGCCCTATTTACAAATCTCTACGAGGCATGGAACAAAGGTGACGGAGCTTTGTATGGAGACTGCTTTACTGAAGATGCAGATTACATCACATTTATGGGACAGCATTTAAAGGGGAGAAAACAGATCGCTGATGTCCATCAATGGTTATTTGACGGACCACTAAACGGATCAAAGATGGAATTAGCCACTACTTCAGAGTTACAGCCCCGTTTTATTACTAGCGATGTTGCAATTGTCATCGGGGCAGGAGAAGCAAAACTTGCTGATCCTAACCAAGATCCAGGAGATAGAGGCTCAATTAACACAAACATAGTCATGAAAACAGGTGGAGTGTGGAAAATAACTGCCTTTCATAATTGTCGAATTCAAGATAATCATTAAAATGAAGTACTACATTTCCAATTTCTTAGTATGCCTGCTTAGAAATTGGAAATATGTTTTTTGTTCCATATCCTGTCCTGTTTGTATAATTAACGTTAAAAGTACTAGCAAATCTGGATTATGCGTCATTTCTGATTAACCTTTATGGCAAAGTAGCAGAGTTGTGAAAAATGCTTGCTATTTTTGAGTATGCACTGCTATCACCTTCTGAGTACTTCAGTCATTTCTTTATTTCCTTGGGATCACCAAATAATCAGGCCTGCCTTGTCGTGAAAATTTATTCCACCTGAAAACCAGGGAACATAAAGCTAAAATCGTCACAGCTCCCGCAAGAGCTGCCATTGCGAATAAACTTCCATTTTCTTCATCAAATAGTAATAACATTCCCAGATTCATCAATGCATGAAAAGACACCGCTAATATAAGATGATTCCCTTTTGCTCTATTTAACACTTCACCGAGAAATACTGACATGGAAACAGTCGATAAAATAAATAAACCAGCAAACATGAATCCTTCAGAAAAAATACCAACATGCCAAATCCCCCATAACAAACCAACAAGCATCGAGGCATTAAGCATTCTTAAACGGGTATGTAGGAAAGGTTGAAGAAAGCAACGCCAGCCAAACTCTTCACCTGCAGCCCCGATAAATTGTGCAATGATGATCAACCAAAACGGATTCGACAAATCCGCAGGATGAACAAAACCCACGGAAACGCCCCATATTCGATACCAGCCGACCGCGATTGCAAACACAAATACGATTGATGCAAGAACAATCAGCAGATTACGGAGACTATTTGAATTAAAACGAAATCCGAATGTAATTTGAAGGGAATCTCCTCTAAATAGCAGTATAACAATCACAACACCAAGCGTTGGACCAAACTGCGTCAGCTGAATAACCTCGTTTGGGATGGCTGTACTAGGTTGTATAACCCCAAAAAATCCAGCAGCAAACAAAGTGACGATGTAATAGACTATTACGATGATAACCATTTTTGACCTTTTTATTTTATTGCTCATTCATTTTCCCCTTTTTCCACAAAATGACTATGATAGAATACAGATTTTTCGAAAAGGTAAAGAGTTAGATCGCCCCTAATGCTACTTGATCATTCTTTAAAACTTTTTTATTTTATTTAGTCTAATTTCTTAACAAATAGCACTCTATCTTGATTAGGGCCGTCATAATCCGCAAAAACAGAAACGCCTTCCACTTCTTTATTCCCTTTTTCAATTTCAAATCCCATCTTAAGATGATAAGCAATTGAGACTTTATTGACAGGGGATGTTACACAACGGACACTGTGTCTATCATTCTCTTTCACAACCTTAAAAAATTCATGATATAGTTTCTTTCCAATATTATTGTTTCGATAGTTAGGATGAACTCCGACAAAGTGAATATAAGCTTCATCAGAATAGGATTGAGATAGAAAGCCTATCAAAAAACCAACAATCTCACCATCGTTCTCAGCTATATAACTAGTCTGATTGAAATGATTAAAAAATAATTTTGGTAACATATCAGCCATTTGCCTGCCTCCCCACCACTTGTTAATTAATGGTGAAATAGCATGATAATCTGAACTTTTCACTAAACGAATCCTCATTTAAAATCCCTCCCGCAATAAAGTGTGAATATGTAATCTTCATATTGTTCGTTTTTGAACGTCATAGATGATCAAAGGAGCAAATGCCCCTATGTTCATCATAAGGAACAGCTCTCTCATTTTTCTTTCTTATTCCTTACAAATTTCTTACACGCTTTTCAATCTTTAAGAGATCCAAGCGAACAACTTCTTTTATGTAGAATGTATCGAAACAACACATCGGGCAAAAATGTTTTCACTCAAGATAAAACCAAATTACTAACCTCACTCCGGAAATGTACTTCTCTAAAGCAATACATTGTTGTTTTGCATTTTAGTTATGTCCCAGCCTCGTCTCTTCTTCTACTTGTTTACGTTTCCTCTTACGCCAAGCTTTAAGCATGGCAAATATTGAAACATAATAAAAACCTAGGAAGAATGTATATAAATTGAAAAATGCGGGCCAGATTTCATTAATACTTTTTGTAAAAACAAACGTATCATAAACATCGTTATTACGATAAAGAAGTGGAATGGCTTGGTTAACATCGTATTGTTTGTATGTAGTGTTGGTTACAGCTTTTTTTGTGAGATGGTCTTTACCTGATTCATCCTGATAGTGTAGCAATAATTCATAGGTTGTATAGGATGCTCCTTTATAGGAACGTGTTATATCATAATCTCCACCCCAAACCGTGGCCTCTACTTCCGTTAGATTCCATTTATTGATTTTATGAAAAATATTGGTCGCAGCTAGTACAGTCAAGACAAATCCTGTCGTCACATAGATGATTAGTAGAATAGAGATACTTACTTTTACGATCCTTTGTAAAATATTTGTCCATTTTTTAATCCAGGTTACGTTTTTCAACAGTCCGATGCCAAAGGAAAATGTAGCTAAGTATAAAACAGCAAGAATAGGTATGCCTAATAATTTTTCGAATTGTATGTCCTTTTCTGTGACGAAAGTCTCTTCGTTCTTCATATACCCAGAAATCTTATCCCCTACATGAATTGATTCAAATTGTTCTTTGGTAACCGAGCTTGGACGTTCTGAATTTGAAACAAGTATTTCAAAACGAGGGTATAGATACAGTCCTTTTTTGCTATATTTTATTTCAATGGTCTCTTCAACTGGTTTATCTTTAATAGTTTCGTTGAAATTGATATAAAGCCAGGTGAATCCATACGTCATGGCAATGAATATCAAGATAACGAGGATATTTTTAAAAGTAACTGGTATTGCACGCATATTTCAACTTCCTCCTGGTGTGCTCAAAAATATCGTGTTCATTATAACACACGAGCTTTTCGGTGTAAGTACACATCTGATTTGGCTCCCTCAATACTTTCATGCTTTATCCTTAAGAAGTATTTTCAACTCCATAATGTTCGCTGTCCATACTTTTTCACCAGCACTTTTATATAAATTGAAGAATAGACCATACTTGCAGCAGAATACCATTGAATAATATTGGACGTTATTGTATTATGTTTATAATTAATAAAGCAAAAGTGGAGGTTGTCCAATAAATGTCCTACGAAAATTACTTTTGGAATGCTACAGTCGAAGAACTTTCAACTGGCTATACTTTTGATAAAAATAATGACAGCTATGTATGTCTGCTATGCAACGAACATTTTGAGGATGGAATCATTTATCCGGTGGACGGAACATTATACGAAGCAAAAAAAGCTATCATCCAGCATATAGAACAGATCCATGGTTCTTTATTCGATCATTTCATTCATCTTGATAAGAAATACACCGGATTGACAGACCATCAAAAAAATTTACTTACACTTTTTCATCAAGGATTAAGTGATAAAGAAATTGTAAAAGAACAAAATGGCGGGAACCCCTCTACTATCCGAAGCCATCGATTTAATTTAAAGGAAAAAGAAAAACGTGCGAAAATATTCCTTACGTTAATGAATCTATTAAATAAAAAGTCAAATCAGGAAAATGATCATAAGTTTATTCACTTTCATAAGGGGGCAAAAATGGTGGACGATCGTTATGCAATAACAGAGACAGAGAAAGAGAAAATTTTATCAACTTATTTCAAAGAAGGATTGGATGGGCCGTTAGATACATTTCCAAGTAAGGAAAAAAGAAAATTGATTGTCCTGCAAAATATAATGACGCAGTTTGAAGGAAATACGGTCTATACGGAGAAAGAAATAAATCACATACTAAAACCGATTTACAGTGATTTTGCTACTATTAGAAGATATTTAATTGAGTACGGATTTATGAAACGCAGTAAGGATGGAACGGAGTATTGGGTATGAGTGAAACTAATGCCCTGCTTAATAACATCAAATTTCAATTTAGTATCTCTAAACAACTGCTGGAATACCACCTTGCTACTCTGGAACAAGAAGAATATAGATGGTGTTCACCAAACGCCGGACTCTATATTCAAGAAAAAGCTGGAAAATGGCATGTTGATTTGCCTGATTCTGAAGCTTATCATATTGGAACGCCTAGTATCGCCTGGACATTATGGCATATCACTTTCTGGTGGGAAATGGTATTGGATCACTCATTCGGTGAAGGAACACTGACGAAAGAGGATATCAAGGTTCATGAACATGTTGAATCAGTAAAAAACGCCATCCATTTGCTTATGGAAAAATGGGAAAATATCTTGGACAACTTAAAAGAAGAAGATCTCTATAGCACATCCTATAGTAAATTCCCATTCAACAACGAAGTAGAATTCCATCAATTGGCTTCGTGGTTAAATCTTGAATTAATGAAAAACACTGCTGAGATTGGTTATGTTCGTTTTGAATACGCTTCTGTAAAAAAATAAAGCGAGATGGCCAGCAAGAGACTTATCAGGTGGGTCGCTCAAATGATGCATATTGAAACAAGCATCATTCATAACATATAATATAGAGCATTTTTTCATAAGGAGGAAATAATGAGCGATAACAAAAATAATCCTCAACAAGGAAGACGCCTACCTGTTCGAAAACCAGCAACAGAAAACCAGCAACCTGATCGTCAACATCAGCAATCGGTCAATCCTGAATCATTATATTCACAAACGGTTGGCAAGGACGGTCCAATACTTGAGCAAGATAATATTCTGCATGAATCACTGGAAACACTGGTTCACGAGAAAATCGTGGAACGCCCTTTACATGTGAAAGGTTATGGTACTTTTGGCTATTTCGAAACATTGAATAGTATGAGTAAATATACCAAGCTTCCCTTTCTTCAACAGCCTGGTACAACAGTCCCTGTCGCTGTCCGTTTTTCGCTTGGGGCGAGCAATAAAGGCACCCCGGATACATTGCGCAATGTACGGGGATTTTCAACGAAGTTCTATACAGACGAGGGTATCTTCGACCTTATTTGCAACCATATCCCGATCTTTTCGTTGCGCGATCCAAGGCGTTTTGCAGAAAGTGTTGAAGCAATGGCGCCCTCACCAAGGAATAACTTAATGGATCCGGAACGACTTTGGAAATTTGTCGCCACTACCCCGGAGTCCACTCATTTTTTTGTCCGACTCTTTTCCGACCATGGTACGGTCAAAAGCCTGCGACATATTCCTGGCCACAGCGTCAGTACGTACGTATGGCGAAATTCAGCAGGAAAACGCCATTACATTAAATACCTTTGGTATCCATTTGACGGAGTTGAATATATTACAAACCAGGAGGCAGAGAAACTTGCAGCGATCAGCCCCGATTATGCCGGTGAAGATCTTTTCAAAACGATCGCTAATGGGAAATCAGTAGAATACGGGCTGTATGTACAAATTATGGACCCAAAGGATGCAGAAAAGCTGCCATTCAATCCCCTTGATGATACAAAAGTGTGGGACGAAGAAGCGTACCCTTTCCATCCTGTCGGGAAGATGGTGCTCAATCGCAATCCCAAAAATTATATGGAGCAAGTAGAAAAGATTTCATTCTCACCTTCAAACTTATTAGATGGAGCTGAATTGTCCGATGATAAGATCATACAAGGACGGGCGAATATATATTGGGATTCTCAGCGTTATCGTATCGGTCCACAATTCCGTAAGGTGCCGGTGAATGCGCAAGAGCATTGGCGGCCAGACGATTTACAGACAAGTGGGGAAGGTAGATTTGTAGAGGGGAAACTCGTGCGTTCAGATATAGTAAAGCAAGATGATTTTTCGCAAGCTGGAGATTTCTATCTATCATTATCGCAAACTGGGAAGTCTCAGCTTGTCTCAAATCTTGTCACCGCACTGACAGGAATACGGCGGGATCTACAGGACAAGGCGATCGAGTATTTTACCCTTGCTTCCCGCGAGCTCGGCGAACGTGTATCGGACGGCTTACGAGAGTAGATTATACAAGCAAATAACCTGAGGGGAAAGCAAAGCGCACTTTGTCTTTCTCCCAGGTTATTTGAGCTTAACCCACAAGGATCATTATCATCCAGTCAATCCTGAAAGGCTCCACTTGATTTCCTCGCCACTTTTTCGTTTTTCAATTTCGTATCTTCTTGCTCTCTGCCCGTATACTCTCCATATCATTTCCCCTAAATAAACCTTATAATTGGACTATCATCGTTTGCATTAGAACGAAAAAGAAAGGGTAGTTGAAATGAGAATTTTTGATGCACATTTTCATATTATTAATTTTGATTTTCCAATCACCGAAAATCAAGGCTACTTTCCACCTAGCTATGTTGTAGAAGATTATCAACATGAAACTGCTGATTTGAATGTATTAGGTGGAGCAATTGTATCTGGATCCTTCCAAGGATTTGATCAAGAATATTTATTAAAAGCACTCCAACAAATGGGCCCAACATTTTGTGGTGTAACGCAATTACCCTTTTCGGCAACGGACGAAGAGATTATAAATTTAAACGAAAATGGGGTAAAAGCATTACGTTTTAATATAAAACGAGGGGGTTCAGAAGATTTATCAAAGCTCGATTACTTTGCTAGAAGAGTTTATGATTTAGTAGGATGGCATAGCGAGCTTTATATTGATGCAAAAGAATTATCCGAAATTGCATCAACAATTGAAACGTTACCAGCAATCTCAATTGACCATTTAGGATTATCTGAAGAAGGTTTACCGCATTTATTAAGGTTGGTCGATAAAGGAGTGCGAGTTAAAGCCACTGGTTTTGGTCGTGTGGAATTGAATATCCAGAATGCCTTAAAATCAATTAATGATATTAATCCGGACGCTCTAATGTTTGGAACAGATTTGCCATCTACAAGGGCGAAAAGACCTTTTGAATATGCGGACATTGAAATAGTTCAGGAGCTATTTGATAAAAAAACTACCGATAAAATTTTATATACGAATGCGTTAAAATGGTATTTTAAGTCGTTTAGTTTCGATTAAAATAGCTATTTATTTTCATAAAATTTAATAATAGCTAAAGCCGATGACACAATTTCATCCGAAAGTTTCTTTGGAGAAATCACCTTGATTTTATTAGCAAATCCTAAGATGAATTCGATAGCCTCGTGCTTAGCATTAAATCTTAAAGTAGCGGGTACCCAATTATCTTTATTTGGATTTTCTGCTTTTATACTTTGAACAAATTTACCTGTAAAATTAATTCTTTTCATGATGGACTGATGTATTTCTACTTGCACATCAAATCTGGGTAATTTTTCTATAAAATCGATCTTGGATTGTTCCCAGTATGCCGCCAAATTAAAATTAGCCGGCCTTTTAAAAGTTTCATTTTCAACTTTTGCAATGCGTATACGTGAAACCCTATAATTACGTAGCTCTCCATTTCTTGATGCTACAAGATACCAGCGATTTCCTTTCGCTACCAACCCTAATGGTTCAACCAACCTTTCCTTTTGTTCTCCATTCGCCTGTTCATACTCGATTGTCAGCTTTTTACTTTCCAAAACTGCTTGCTGGACTGTTTTAAGAGCATGAACACTTTCCTTAGTTTGTCGCCAAGTACCTGAGTCGATATGAATTCTTTCCCAGCTCCCTTGTGCCTCTTCTTGAAAGGTTTCTGGGATAGAGGCGAATAATTTTTGTCTCGTATCCAATGTTTGTTTATTGAATCCTAAGTCTTTCAGCAATTCTTCCGAAGGGAACAGAAAGAGTGATTTGACGTCGCCAGTGTTCAATCCACTTAAATGAGCACGAAAATTATCTAACAGACGCCACCCTCCATCTCTCCCCCGATCCGAAATAACCGGTATCCCCGCATGACTTAAAGCGTCCATATCTCTTAGAATTGTTCTTTCTGAAACCTCAAGTTCAGTTGCCAACTCCCTAACTGTCATTTTCCCTCTATTTTGTAGCAATATCATTATGTTGAGTAATCGATCAGCCCGCATAATCTCGCAACCTTCTTTCAAAATACAAGTTTGTTTTTATATGACAAGAGATGTCATATAAATAGTTTATACTTTATCTATAGAAACGGAAAGGAGAATGGTTGATGACTGAAAAACGGAAAGTGGTATTATTTATTGCTGCAAGTTTAGACGGGTATATTGCGACAAAAGAGGAGTCACTTGAGTGGTTGTTTAAGGTAGAGGGAGAAGGGGATAATGGCACTTCTGAGTTTTTTGACACGATTGATACCGTTTTAATGGGGAAAACAACTTACGATTGGATTATAAAGCATGAAGGTAACAATAGCTGGCCATATACTGATAAAGATTGTTACGTGTTCACCAGATCTTCAATGGCTGATACGAAACAAGTGAAATTTATTAATCCCAATATTCCGGACTTTGTAAATGAATTAAAAGAACAGGCAGGGAAAAATATTTGGATGCTTGGAGGAGGAGAACTGCTATCTTCCTTCCTAAAAGAAAATGCTGTTGATGAATTCATCATAACTGTCGCACCAACCCTCATTGGAAGCGGGATTCCTTTGTTTAAGAACGGGGATTATCACTTAGAATTGTCATTAAAAGGGACAAGGAAATTCAATCAATTTGTAGAATTGCATTATACGGTAAAAAAGTAAAGCACTTGATAAAGCGGAAATTCTTACTCCTACTGATTTCTGAAGATCAAAGGTTATCTTACAAAAAAAGGGGACAGCACTACTGTGGGCCGTCACCCTTTTTGTTTTTCCATGAAAACGGGCACGGCCAAACGGCTCGCCGTTACCCTTTTTTCGCTTTTCCACGAAAACGGGCACGGCCAACCTAATCGCCGTTACCCTTTTTCCGCTTTTCCACGAAAACGGGCACAGCCAAACGGCTCGCCGTTACCCTTTTTCCGCTTTTTCATGAAAACGGGCACGGCCCAAACCGATCGCCGTTACCCTTTTCGCGTTTTTCCACGAAAACAGGCACGGCCGGACTGCACCATTGATATCACAATGGATTTCTGTTTGATAAACAGAACAAATAAATCCTCTTCCTTTTGCTTGATGTTTCCCTCCGCAAAATGAACAGGATTGGGAAGTATAACTCTCCTCTGTTCCTTCGACTTTGAGCCCCTTTTGGGTCTGCTTTATACGTTAGTTTCTGTTTTGTTTTTCCCTTGATTCCACAGGGAAGGCTGTTGTATTCTTGCTTCCTACCGAAACGTTCGCCCCCCTCCCCCCAAAGAACGACTAGGGTGCATAACTCTCGCTCGGGAAATATACTCCGCTAAGATAATATATTGTTCGTTCTTGGAGCTTAATATTTTAATTATGTCCAAGCCTCTGCAACTGCCAGTAACTCCCTGCCTGATTTATTATCGAAGGTCATCAATAACAACCCAGTGGAGACACATTGCAAGAATCCCCATTCCCAAATGGCTTGTTTATCCACTCCTGTAAGAAGGCTCAACTGTTCACAGCGTTCGATACCTTTTGTCACGGGATGGTGCTGATACTCTTCACGCCACTCTCGCATTAGCACACCTAAATCATAAGCCTTTTCATAAAAGATACCATCTGGATCAATCAATTTGAATTGATTGCTTGCGGATAAATCTTGTAAAATGTTTGCGTTATGGGCGTCACCGTGAATGAGCACATGCTTTTCTGGCTGCTCATTCGCTTGCCTTGATTGGAGAAAACGATAGGCTTGTTCGATCGTTTTCTCAGAACATGGCTGATCTAACGATTTCCAAGTAGGTTCGATAAATCTAGCAAACCAGGAGAAAACCTCTTTGCTATTGTGCAATGTGGAATGGCTGTGAGGAACAAACCATGTTTTTTGTAAGGTCGAACAAATAATATTGATCTGCTCGGGAATAGCGATACTGGTCTCTTTTAAAGGCTTTCCAAGACGTTCTAACAGAGCAGCCTTCTTCTCATGGTCGCTGGTAAACAGTTTTACATACCCATTGCCGTTTACCAATTCTAAAACCTTAATTGCCATGGAAAAATCAATTTGCCCGACGCTATCAGGCATCTCCAGTTTTAGCGCATACTTTTTCCCTTGCTTATCGCTTGCGTTTGCCACAAAAGCAGTCGAACCGCCAAATAAGGATTGGCCCACCGTAATCTCCCATTGCTTTTCAATTTCCAAAATAGTATCATCCAGTTTCGCCAGCCACTCTTTCCCTGCTTCACCAGCGGCAGTGGCTCTACTTATAACAAGTGGTGGAATTTCTCTTTTATACATCATATTGGTTTATTTAATGTAGATGATAAAACACTATAGAAAGCTTCTTTATCCACTGTTCTTGCAATGTCTACATTTCCTTTTCTATTTGTTGTAAAGGTGGTGGCTCCCATTAAAGATTTCTCATTTGTTTCGACCGTTACAAACCCTTTTTCAAATTGGCATATTTCCGGATGGAAAATGGTAACGGCCGCTAAAGGATCATGTAACGTTAATTGATTCGAGCTCTCTAACCAAGCATTTCCAAAGTCGAGGACTGCTCTGTTTAGTTTTGAGTTTGTGTGAAACAATTCGTTTGCTCTCACTGCATCAATCGTCAGCAGCTCGGTAACCTCAAGCGGTATTGCTTTGTGAACGTTCACATCGGAAGCAAATACCATTTTTGCAGCCAGTGGATCTGCCCAAGCGTTCCAATTATACCAAGGCTCTGGCAGTGGTTCCTTTGCAAAATATCCATTCATCACATAAAGGGCTTTTAATAGATTAGGTGTGTCTGGATAGTCACGAAATAAGGTAGCAATATTCGTCATATTGCCAATACCGATTAGGATAATTTCGTAAGGATGCTCTTTAATTATTTGATACATGAATGCTGGTGCATTCGATTTTTGGTAGATGTCATGCTCCCAAGCTTGTAATGCCGCAGCTCCGTCTGGGGTCGGATATACGGGCACAGGTTGTAACGTTGTATCTAAGCCCGCAACAATTGGCACTTTCCGACCAACCGTTTTGCAGATCGCATCAGCAACCCCAGCCCTTTTTTCTGGTTCCCCGCACACCGTTGTAATCCCCATCAAGTTACATTGAGGTTCCTTTAGTAAGTATGCTAAACAGATTGCATCATCAATGTCGCCACCAATATCCGTATCAAGGAATATCTTTTCCATTCCTTTTACCTCCTGTAATAATAACATATTATTTTTACAAGATTTCTTTGCAAATTCCCATGCTGCACCTCCTTTATATGGTTAAGAACACTTTTTTCAGTGAGGAATATATTACCCTTTTACATCGAAAAATGTATATGTTTCTTTCAAAACGGCTGCTAAATTATCTAACAATAAAGCGTGACCAGCATTTATTGCTGTATAACGAAAGTCAATTCCAGCCTGCTTTAAATCCTCCACTATTTCTAACGTCATCTCTCCCGATACAATCAAATCATTTTTTCCCCAGATTACTAGAATAGGAACATTAAGATTACGTATTTCCCCAGTCCCATCAACCACACCATTTGACACGGTACTTATATTAAACACATTCGCAGCATACGCCACATCTAATATATTCCTTTGCTGTGTTGCACTTGTTAAATACTTTTGATACTGTTCTTCATTTGGCTGGTTAGTGGAATAAAGCGTTTGGTCCATAGCGGCTCTAAAAAGCACTTTATTATTTGTTTTTTGAGCATCCAGCAGCATGTTTAACCCAACATCTTCTACTAATTGCTCTCTTGAGTGAATCCTTTCACTATCGATATTCAAAGCTGGATAACCTCGCGTAGACATAGATGAGAGTAAAACAATTTTATTGACATGTTCTGGATAATCAGCAGCAAATTGCATGGCTACACCACCACCATTGGACCAGCCTATTAAATAAACCTTCTTCAAATCTAGTTGATTAATAAATTGTTTTATATCATCTGAAAAATCTTTGATTGAATTTATCGGCTGATGGTAGGTCGACTGTCCATATCCACGTAAATCAACTGCATAAACTGTAAAGGCTGGATCTATTTCTTCAAGCAGCAAATCCCATTGAGTGGAAGATGCCATATTTCCATGAATTAATAATAAAACATGCTCTCCACCGACTCTTTTCACATAAAAAAGGTTCTCACCATTCCTTAAAGTGATATTCATAGACATACTCCTCTTTGCTCAAACTTGCTATGGCATATTTTGTTTCCGCCTTCTGAATCCTCATGTTAGACTTAAACTTTTGAAATAGCTCCATCATGTTTTGAAAGTTCTCTCATATGTTACCCCTTCATACAGTGCATAATAACTCAAACCATTCAATCTTTTGTTCACTTTTATAATAAATGATAATAATTATCTTTGCCATATACATTCTCTAGATGATCCAAGTTGATTCACTCCCCAACTTCTTATAAATATTAATCCTCGCCAATAATCATATGAGAAATTCTGCTAAATGAATACTTTAAAGAAAGAAAAGAGAATATATTATGTATGTAAAAAAATGATTCACTTCTTTCCCTATAATCTCTCTACTTTACAGCGGAAATTCGACAATGTAAGATGATTGGACAAGGAGGTATACGATAATGACAAGTCATATGAAGCGTTTCGAAGGGAAAGTAGCATTGGTGACAGGAGGACGCTCTGGGATCGGGAAAGCCATCGCTCGTCGTCTGCACGAAGAGGGGGCGACCGTCATTACTGCACAGCGTGGCGAAGATAAGACATTCGACTGGGTTACAGCAGATTTCTCCGATCCACAGACACCTGATCGAGTTGTGGCTGAAGTCATTGACCGTACTGGACGGCTTGATGTGCTGATCAATAATGCAGGCATGATGTTGGAGGCAGGAATCGAAGAAATGACCCTTGAGGATTGGCAACGCAACATTAATGTAAATTTGACAGCGCCTTTTCTACTGATTCGCGCAGCCTTACCCTACCTACGCAAGACACAAGGCAGCATCGTCAATACCAGTTCGGTTGAAGGACTAGCTGCAAACCCTAGGCATGCGGCATACTGTACCACTAAATCTGGTATCCTTGGGTTGACTCGCTCAGTAGCTGTAGACCATGGGCATGAAGGCATACGTTGCAACGCGGTGGCACCTGGATGGATTGACACCGACCTGAATACTAATTTCATTAGAAATTCGCCAGATGCTGAAACACTTAGGTACGATCTCGGAAAAATTCACCCTGTTGGGCGGACAGGCACACCTGAGGAAGTAGCAGCACTTGTAGCTTTTCTCGCCGCTGATGAAGCAGGTTTCATCACAGGACAAGTCTACACGGTAGATGGAGGACGGACGACTAAGCTGAGCTTGCCTTAAAATTAGTCTCTTCTTAATCAGGGCGCACTCCCACTACATAGTGAGCTATTCAAATATCTTCTGCTGGAGCATATCATGTATACAGCAAGTCGCATTATAAGATGGGCGCAAAAAGTCCAGTGAAAATGGCACTGTGAGAAAATAATCTTCTACTAAAACTTCGACTATCCCCAAAATTGAAAATCGCCAAAAAGACTCCCTTGCCTTGGGGTAGCGTCAGCCTCCTCGCTTGAGGTCTTCCGCTGATGCTATTCTCACAGGTTTTTTTGGCGATTTTCTTTTCGTTGCCGAATTTTTGGCAGTCCCAATATAGAAGTCAGCACAACACACGCAAGTCCACTGCTCAAAATAACGTGCCTTCAAATTTCGATGTACAGGGCGTCAGCGCCTTTTAGCCGACTTAGCCCTTTTATCCTCCTTTTTGAACACACACTATAAAATATTTCTCTTCGTTATTCGATATTCCATCCAAGAACCATCCGCTTGCTTTTTATAACTTGAATATACGCCTGTACAAGTATCAAACTTTAGCAAAGGAATTATGTTACTTTTGGGTGTTTCACCATCAATATAAAAATGACTATACTTATCCCAAAAAACGCTCCCTAGATAACTTCTATCATCTGAAATCTCTGCAGTGGATATATGGCCTGCGATAATATCTTTAAAGAAAGAACCAGTTTCAGCCGGATACTTCCATAAAAATTCATTGGGGCTAGTTGCATGCTTCCAGAGTTCTTCATTTTCTTCACAAATCCCAGCATGAACATATATCTGATTTTCAGTTTCATAATATGGGAGCTGTGTGTCTTTCTGAGCGAACCAATTTAATAACAGTGAATGTTTTTCCCGCAACTTTTTAACGATGTATTGACTTATTTCAGAATAAGACCCCTGCCTCATTACTGGTTGTTCTTCCATCATTCCAAATTGTTCTTCTGAGAAGAAACTTTTAATCGTAAGTAATTTAAAATCATGCGAAAGCCATTGTAAATCATCTTCAAATGTTGTATACCAATCAATAAACATTTTATCGTGATTCCCCAGTAAAGTTTTGACTTGGCCTGGATACTTCTCCTCAAGTTTTTTTATATGATACAATACCCTGCAGCTATCTTTACCTCTGTCTATATAATCTCCTATCAGTATCAGTTCATTTGCCTTATCAGTATCTAAATCAACTAGACTTAAAGTATCCATCATGGCTTCATAATACCCATGAATGTCACTAATGGAATATACCGTCGCCATATGCTCTCCCCTTTCACTACTTCATATCGCCCGTATTATTATCTCTCCGCGATCAAACTATTTTATGATCTATGTAGCCTAATTTGCCCCTTTCATTCTATTGCCCCTAGACCTTATGGCCTTTGTTAAAAAATCTATACTTGGGAAAAATTCCTTCTTAGATGGCTGTAGTTTTCCGTTAAACATTCCCGCCCATACTTCTTTAGGCTTAGAGTAAGAGTGATCAGGATCTTCCAGAAAATCTTGCAAATAATAGTACTCTATAAAATCTGCAAAGCCCGAATAATTATCCAGCCAGTTCTGTACCTCATTAACCACTTCAGCTTGCGTTAAATACACGGCCTTCTTATACTCAATCGAACTCAAAAATTTTCCTAAGCTATTACGAGGATTTGCATTCGGAGTCCCACTTTCTCGCTTTTGGAAATAGTAGTAAATATGATATAAGGCAATAATAAAATTATCTTTAGTTTTGGCAGCCCTCCCCTTATTAAAGCCATGACATACACTGCTGAAATTAGGAAGGGTGTAAACAGTATGTAAAAATGTAAGCATTGAATCGTGAACCTTGATCTCATTTTTTTTAGCAAAATAAGCCCACACCGAGGAATTGTTAACTGTACCAACGGCTAGCCCCTCATGAATCATTTGTTTTCTTAATTCAGAAATGTCAGGCACAATCAAGCTCCTATGCCGCTCACTATATTCTAATAAATCAGCATGATAATATCGCATATAAAGCGTTACATAGCTTTGAGGACTAATGAGTGTATCAGTATATTGAGCCTCATCAAAAACTTCCTTCAATGCTGCCTTTGTTTCTGCCGAACGATCACAATCAAACTTCAACTTCTCAGCATTTAATAACTTATAATTAATGAAGCTCTCCCATGAATTCCTTCCTAACAAAGCACCATTTCGATAATATCTTAGAAAATTTGTATTCACTTCCATTTCAAATCCCCCTTGCTCAATGCACAAATTAATTCTTCCTACATTCTACCTTCCACCTCTTTTAGCAAATAGGTATTCACCCAGGAGACATTGGCGAAAAACTGTATAAATTATTTTTACAATAAAGAGGCCAGATCTAAAAGACAAGCGGCGGTTTTGAAAGTAACACATTCAAAACCGCCGTTTTCCCTTTTTGAAATCGAGATTTCCTTTTTTTTAAACACCGTTGAGATATACGTTTTGTTAAGAATATCACTTTCCCAACATCAACATTATTTTCTAGCTTCTTCGGCAGTAATTGTCCACATTACATCATTACTCGTTCCAGCTGCAACAATGCCGGGATTTTGTCTGAAATAATACTCTTCTGCTGTATAAACATCTGCAATAAATTGCGTTTTTCTTTCCTCCCCGGAAGCGAGTTCCCCTTCAAAGTCATCGATGCTTTCATATGCTTCAGCACTATTATGATTATTTGACCCTTCTAAAATATCCGTGATTCCAAGGCTGGACATAATATCTTCAGCACTCAATGGCTGATCATCTACATTTTTAAATGTTAAATCCAGTACAATTAATTCTTCAAGTTCTGTTGAGACGCCATCTAACTCTGGACCGACAATTTCAGCAGAATCTACTGTAAGTTCATACGTCCCTATAGAAGTTTGAACAGTTCCTGTATCCCCAATTTTCAAATCAGTTTGGTCTTCTTCGGTCACTTTAGAGGTATCATCATTTGAATCTGAGGAATCCCCTTCTCCATCTCCAACTGTTTCAGTAGCATTTTCGTCAGTACCTTCCGCTTCCCCTGTTAGGTTCGTTGTTTCACTCTTACTATCTTGTTTATGCCCCTCAGTTGAGTTTCCCTTATTATTACATGCAATTAGTATAGTACTTGTTAATAGTAGAATAATTAATGTTAATAGAAACTTTTTCATGTCTGTCTCTCACCTTCAATTTTATATAAGTATATTTAAAAAGGAGTATGTTGAGATGGCTTATTATTTCATACTTCCACGCTATAATCCGAAAACCCTTTTAAAAAAGATAAATTAAAATGAATTCTTCTTCATAAAGTACTTTTGCAGTTAAAAGAGTTTGTCACTTTCTCATCCTTGCCATTAAAAATAGGAATCTAGCAAACAAAAGCAGAGCGTAATTTGAAACTCAGCTCTGCTTTCCCCTCCATTTAATGGCTATGACTATGATGGTGATGGTGATGATGACCTTCAGCCGCATATTCTTTTTGACACATAATCGAGTCTTCATGAGGGTGTTCCTCTGTCTCTACTTGAATGGTGACATGACCGATGTTTTTATGTTCT
Source organism: Bacillus sp. J14TS2 (assembly GCF_018333015.1). Taxonomy (NCBI): domain Bacteria; kingdom Bacillati; phylum Bacillota; class Bacilli; order Caryophanales; family Bacillaceae; genus Bacillus; species Bacillus sp. J14TS2. The sequence continues at coordinate 18,184 of NZ_BORE01000020.1, forward strand.
AGGTCATGTTCAATGGTGCGAAGCAATCGTTGACTTTCTTCTATTGTCATCTGACCATCGACAATAATATGGCAGGAAAGTACATTCTGTCCGCTCGTAACACTCCATACATGCAGGTCATGGATATTCTGAACGCCTTCTACACGTTTCATCGTTTTAATCACTTCATCCAGATTTACATTAGCAGGTGTTCCCTCCATCAAAACATGAATGGAAGCTTTGGTTACACGCCATCCACTGACCAAGATAAGCACTGCTACAAGTACACTTGCCACCGTATCTGCCCATGCCCAGTTAAAGAAAATCATAAGAAGCGCCGCAATAATAGCTCCGACAGATCCCAATAAGTCTCCTAAAACATGGAGAAATGCAGCACGCATATTTAAATTATTTTCTGTGTCTCCCCCACGTAACATGATAAATGCGACAATAATATTTACGAGCAGGCCAATAGCAGCTATGATTAGCATTCCAGTTGAAGCCACTTCTGGTGGGTCAAACAATCGTTGATAAGCCTCATAAAAGATGTATATGGATACAACCAGTAATGTTGCTCCATTAATGACTGCTGCCAGTATCTCAAACCGCTTATATCCATAAGTCTTCCCGTAGTTTGCAGCCCTCTCTCCTAATTTAAAAGCAATCAATGCAATACATAACGAAATCGAATCACTCAGCATATGTCCTGCATCTGCCAAGAGAGCTAAGCTATTTGTAAGCAATCCACCTATTACTTCTACAATCATAAATACTGTAATAACAAGAAAACTAATAAACAATGTTTTTTTATTCGCTCCATGTGTATGGTCATGGCCGTGATGATCGTGTCCCATGTGAAACCTCCCCCTTTATGTTTATATTTATATGTACGCATATAATAAACTGCAAACAGCCATCACAACATACAGCAAGTATGTCATTTTTTTATACTGCTTATAATAAATCCTAAGCTCATCTATGCTTATATTCGCATGTATGCATATAAAGATGGTCCGAAAATCACCTACATACTATAAGTGATTTTCAACTAACTATGACAAGCATGATCGATCATTTGTTTCAATATAAGCATCACATGCTCATCATCATGGGAATAATAAAGTGTTGTGCCGGCACGGCGATATTTCACCAATCGTAAATTTTTCAGAAAACGCAATTGGTGCGACACCGTAGATTGGCGGATATCCAATGTTTCTGCGATCTCATTAACGGAGCATTCTTTTTTAAAAAGCAAATGGAGAATTCGCACCCTTGTTGGATCACCTAACGCTTTAAATGTTTGTGTAACAATAAATAGTGTTTCCTCGTCAATTTCATCTGAAGGACCATTTTCAAATTCAAATTCTTCCAATGTTTTCCCTCCCTTATTCACAACTGTCAAACCCTTATATGAATAAATTAACATATATGCATTTATATTACAATATTTATTTTTGCTAATCTAAGAAATGATAACATGTTCCCACAAATCCTCAGCTAATTAATAAATAAAAAAGCATTCCGTAGGAGGAAATCAAGACTCCCATGGAATGCAGTATCGTGTTAGTGTATTTTTACCATCCTGTTATTTTGGCTTTTTGGTAAAAACAGGCATGTCACTTGCCTCTCCATAATCTTCAATCTGTTCAACATTTTTCAAGAATTTCATATCCTCATCTGAAATGGTAAAGTCCACTTCAGCATTATTTTTCATATGTTCCGGATTTGCTGTTTTAGGTAATGGAAGTAAGTCAAGCTGCAATGTATAGCGAATGCTTAATTGCGGAATGGAAACACCATATTTCTCCGCGATAGTTTTCACTTTTTGATTTTTAAACAATTCTCCATGAGCAATTGGTGAATATGCCTCAACGAGAACGCCCTGTTCTTGCGTATAGGCAATCAAATCAAATGGCGTATTGCTAATATGTGCTAAAATCTGATTAACCATTGGTTTGACTGTGCAATGATCAAAAATATTTTCCAAATCCTCTTTTTGAAAATTAGATACACCAATGGCACGAAGTTTTCCTGCTTGATAGGCTTCTTCAAGAGCTCGCCATGCTTCCCTGTTTCCTTCAAAGAAACGGTCCTCTTCCGCAAACTCCGTCCATGGTTGTGGACTGTGAATAATCATCAAATCAAGATATTCAAGCCCCATTGTCTCCAAGGATTGATCAATCGAGGAAACAGCTTCTTCATATGACTTCACTTCTGCAGCAAGTTTTGTCGTAATAAATAAATCTTCCCTGTTCACTCCACACTTTTTAATTCCTTGGCCAACCCCACTTTCATTCCCATATGCCTGTGCCGTATCAATGTGGCGATACCCAATTTTCACAGCCTCTACTACTGCTTGTGCGGCCTCTTCATTAGCTATAAACCATGTTCCCAGACCTAATTTAGGAATTTCAACTCCATTGGCTAACCGAAAACTTTCAGTTAAAATCATTTGAGCATCTCCTTTAATAAAATGAATAACCTCTTATTTTATGCAACTCCATTTTGGAATTCATTATAATACTTAGAGTCCACTCTAAGTCAACAGCTTTTGCTTACATTGAATTACCTATTTTTTCAATTTCTTGCCAGGAATCCAGTTTTCCCTATTCCAAGCATTTTTATCCCATTTATATAAACGCTATATTCATCAAGGATTTATCCCTGAGATTAATTTCTTATAATTATATTTAAATTTATGTATCTTCTAATACCTTTTAGCTATTTTATTTTTCCCGGCTATAGAATCGATGAAACCTCATATGGTTAATATAAGTGTTCTTCTCCTAGTAACTCTATCAAACATTTATCCCGCATTAACTGGCTGTAAGACCCCCACTTCAAGAATTCGTGGAAAAAACCTAGAATTGTAAGTGGGGGATCAACAGCCAGTAAAATCCCGATTTGTTCGGGCCGACAGGAAGTTGGTCACAAAGGCGTTGCGACGTACAGGACGTACTAGTGCGGGCGAAACGACAGGATGTCGTGCTTTGAGCCTGCCGACAGGACGTCGCGAATTTAGCCTTTGATCTTCTAAAATCAGTGGGGGATGAAGGAAAACCCCCACCGATTGAAGTTTCACTTTATAACTGGCAGACAAAAATACCAAGTCACATTTTTATAGTGGACTTGGTATTTTTAGAAATGAGACTCCACACCTTCCAGCAATCAACTTATAATCATCATAATAACCACAATAAACAGAAGAATTAAGTAGATTTTTGAGAAGAGTTTGTCAGATAATTTTTGAGCCCAAGACCTTCCAATCGGTACACCAATAAATCCCCCAGCCGTGAACCCAATAAGCGCAGGTAAGTATATAAACCCTATAGTGGACGAAGGCATCGCATCAATCTGCATCCCAGTTATTAAATAAGCAAAAGCTCCTACAATAGCAATTGGCAGACCTAATGGAGTAGCTAGAGCCACAGCATGTATCATGCGCATACCTCTATTTCTAAGGTAAGGGATTGTCATGGTACTTCCGCCAATACCTAATAAAGTTGAAAGAAATCCAATTCCGATCCCAATAAAAGATGCGGAACTTTGCTTAGGCAGACGAAATGCTTGTTCTTCGATTTCTCTTGTGAACGATTTTTTGATTATATTCGTAATCAAAATGTAAATTAATAGACCAATAAAGGCAAATCTAAGGAAATCGCTCTCTATGTAGACTGCAAGCACGCCGCCTACTAAAGAACCGATTGCAATATAGCCTACGAATATCTTAAAAACTGACCATGTCACATTGCCTTTTTTGGCATGATTATAGGTTGAATTAAATGAATTTATAATCATAACTGCTAATGATGTACCAATAGCCGTATGCATTAGATATTCGCTTGGAATAGAATCCGGTAAAAAAGCGTATAAGATCGGGACGACTACGATACCGCCCCCGAAACCAAACATACTTGATAGAACGCCAATGATAATACCGATTAATAAAAACATTAAAAAAGAAAATCCCACTCAAAACATCTCTCTTTACTAAAATTAATTAAGAATCATTTCCTAGATCTATTAAATCATATATTGAACAGTGTTGCCATAAAGCATAGTGTCGTTTGACTAGTTCAAACGATACTGATTGAGTTTGTACTAGAAATACAGAATCAAAAATTGTGGGGTACTAGCATACATAAAAACCCTTTGGGACAAAGTTGTTAGTCACTGGTCCAAAGGGGTTTTATGTATGCTGTTTTTACAAAAGAAAACCGAATTAATAGGGGATATACTCCTTAATCTCAATAAATAGGGAAACCCCAAAATTAAAAACTTTAGCTAACTTAAGGTTCCATAAGTAAGCTTCTTAATTTCTGTTTCACTTAGCCCTTTAATTGAAATGGTATCTCCCTTTTCTTTTTGATAGGAAATAAAACTTAATACCTTTTCACCGGAATTTACAAATACCTCAATAGAATGAAGATCGAGAAAAACTTCAATTTTCAGCTCATCATCCGAATTATGAAAACAATCAGGAATAGCAATCAGATTACCATCCTCATAATCTGATTCAAGTGAAATGGTATTTTGGCGAACGTCCACTGTTATCCGAGTTGATTTACCCCCTTCTTTATTTACTTCTATATTAAAACGCTCATTATTAATTGCAGAGAAATCCAGTTGTAAGTAGGCAACTTTCGAATTTCCTAACTCAACTTCTTCTTTCACACCCAATTTAACATCATCATAAATTGACATTTTATCAAAGGTTTTTGACATATCTTGGTAAGGCTGTTGAACTAAATTATTGTCTTTGAGTCTTAATTCCCTTGGAATTGACATCATTCCATTAAAACCATAGTCTTTCGGTTGCCGCTCTTGATTAAATTGTTGGAGCCACCCAATCATTAATCTTTCTCCATTCTTTCCTTCAGTCGATTGAGGTGCATAAAAGTTTCGCCCATAATCGAGCAGCCCCTCTGTTTCGGCAAAGAATTCTCCTTTCTCATAATCGATCTTTCCAACAGCATAAGCTGTTTTATTATATATTTCTCCAGCATATTCTGATCCGCACGGCATAATTGAGAAGGTCAGTACATCCTTTCCATCAATTTGGAATAAATCCGGACATTCCAACATAATATTCTCTTCATATTTAGTTTGATATAATGACGAATGGAATGTCCAATCAACCAAATTTGCGGACTTATACATAATAATTTCTCCACGTCTATCCTTATTCCTTACTGCAAGAACACAGTAATATACACCATCAATTTCAATTACGTTTGGATCTCTAAAATCACATATCATGTATCCCTCAGGTAATTCTTTCTCCGCTATTACAGGATTTTTTTGATGCTTAGTAAAATGAATACCATCCTCAGAATAAGCGATACATTGATACTGTTTTATTTGAGTCACATCCCCTTGATATCCTAAATTGGGATCAATATGTCCTGTGTACATCAAATATAAATTTCCATCCTTTTCAATAGCACTGCCTGAGAAGCAACCATTGGCATCATATATTTTATCGTTCGCTAATGCTATTGGCTGGTACTCCCAATTGATAAAATCATTTGTTGTTGCATGCCCCCAATGCATATTATTCCAAACTATATCATAGGGATTATGTTGATAGAACAAATGATATTTTCCATCGTAAAATGTAAAACCATTTGGATCATTCAACCAACCTATTTGAGCAGTGAAATGAAAAAATGGTCGATTGTTTACCGTTCCTTTATTTTTTTCTATATAATGGTTTGCTGCTTGTAACTTATTCAATGCACTTAACCTCCTCTATATACTTCAACTCGTGTATTACTTACTTGACGTCTTAAGCGTCTTACTAATAACGCTTTCAAAACAATAAAAAGGTCTCTCGTTCCATATTAAAATTATACCCGTTAATTTTTTGCATGTCTGCTTTAGTTTACTATTTTGGGTTGGTAATCTATTGACAACATCGAATCGTGGACTAAACAAACTTAGGGCCTCCGCTTTGTTTGCTGAAACCAAATTAAATTATATGAGACTATCCTCACCAAAGGAAAAGCGAACTGCTAGGGTGCATATCCCTACGGAATAATAGGCAAAAATTTGATAAACAATTACCTGTAATTATCTAAAAAAGACAGGCTGGGATCATAACTAATATGTTAAGCTCCAAAGGCAAACGATGTATTACCTTAGCGAAGGCAATATACGTAGACTCCTGCGGGAAGTGAGAGTTCGGCAAGACCCCGGAGGGCGAAGCCTGAGGAGACTTGCCACTCGCCCGCGGAAAGCGAAGTATATTTCCGCGGCGAGATATACACCATACTAGTTCGTTTTTTTCTTTGGTGAAGGCACTATTGTCCCAGCCTCCTTTTTCGCCTTCTTCTCTGCAAGAAGAACTTAATATAAAAGGCAGGCTTCCAGAAAAGAAGAGCAAGAAATAAGGCCTTTTTTGGCTTAATGGTCCATTATAGAATAAGCAGGGATTAAACAAGCGAAGGAGGCAATTATAGTGGCTCTAGGTAAGGGGATTTATATTGTAACAGGGATAATGGCTTCAGGAAAATCTACAATCGGCCAAATGTTGGCAGAACAATTTGAGAAGGGTGTTCATGTACATGGGGATATTTTTCGGAAGATGATAGCAACAGGAAGCATTGATATGACACCTGATTATTCAAAAAAAGCGGTAGAGCAATTGACGCTTCGCTACAATATGGCGGCAAAGGTAGCTGACATGTATTACACTGCTGGTTTTTCTGTTGTTGTGCAGGACACTTATTTGGGAAAAGAGGTACATTCCTTTCTTCAGGCATTTGAATCAAAGCCAGTTTATTTCATTACGTTAAATCCAAATGTTAAAGCAGTTGCGGAAAGAGAGAAAAAACGTAATAAAACAGGGTATACCACATGGGAGTTTGAACCCCTTTATGAAGTATTGATAAATGAAAATCCGAGGATAGGTCTTTGGATAGATTCATCAGATATGACTCCTGAAGAAACGCTCTCTGAGATTATTAAACGTGCAGAATCTGAGGCACGCATTTTAGAGTAGGAAATAGCATGATCTTTAGAGACCATATTTATTTCTGTCTTCAATTATAGGGACTTTAATAAGAGTTCAACCCTGAAATTCCTACTCACAAAGGAACTTCAGGGTCTATTAATAATGTCTCCGTTAACTATTAGAAAGTCCTAACCCCATAATACAAATTCAACTTACGAAACCTTCTAGAAATTTACTTGCTTCACTATTAAACTTCCACATTATACCAAATTTATCGATTAACATTCCAAAACTAGCTGACCATGGAGTAGAAGATAATGGCATGATCACAGTACCACCTTCTGAAAGCTTTTCAAAAATTGGTTTATTCATTTCTGGATCAGCATCAATAATACTAATTAGGAGAGCATTTCCCTTTACAACTTCACCTGTCACAGCTTGCATAGAGGGCGGAACATCGGAAAGCATTAAAATATTTCCTGAAAACTCGATACAAGATTCCATAATCATGTTTTGTTCTTCTTCCGTTAATGGAGCGTTTGGGTCTTGACCAAAAGCACCGAACCTCACCTTTTTTACACTTGTTGCTTGTAACGCCTTTTCATAAAAGGCTAACGCTTCTTCTGCTTTTCCAGCAAATTGTAGATAAGTTATTGCTTTCATCATTTATTTCCTCCTTTTCATATTTGCAGTATAATAGCACATAGGTGACAACTGTATGTCGTATATAGGAGGGGAATATGAAAAAAATTGAGCGACTTATCTCGATCGTGATGATCTTGTTACAAAAAGAAGTTGTTTCGGCATCAGAGTTTAGTCAACTTTTTCATGTAACAAGACGAACAATTCAGCGTGATATGGAAACACTAAGTTATGCAAACATCCCTATTTATGCGAAATATGGTGCTGAAGGCGGATATACACTAATGGAAGAGTATAAATTCGATAAACGATTATTAACTAACAAAGATATTGAAAATATCCTCGTAGCTTTAGGTGGTTTCGAGCAACTGATTACGAATCAAGAAATTCAAACGACTATTCAAAAAATCAAAGGAATGACCAGCACAGATATAGATCCAAAGATGGATTTAACTTTTTATGAATGGGCAGGAAGAAGTCAAATTAAAGAAGATATTTTATTTATCCAACAAGCAATTAAAAGTAATTGGTTATTAAAGTTTGAGTATGTAGACCAAAAAGGGGACATCACAAATAGAGTTGTAGAACCCTATATGCTGCGTTTAAGTGAAATGCATTGGTATCTTTATGGTTATAGTTTAGAACGGGAAGACTACCGAACCTTTAAATTGACGAGGATAACAAATATCGAAAAAGATGGTTTTTTTGTTCCAAGGCCTGAAAAGGTATTGGAGGAAGAAAGGCAACATAATAAACAGCCGAATATGGTTAGTGTACAGCTATTGATAGATGTTGCTGTAAGAGATCAATTTATCGAGAGATACGGAAAAACTGTCGTTACAAAAGTGACCCCAAGAAGCTATCTTGCGACTATTGAATTACCTGAAAATCAATTTGCCTACCAGTTTTTAGCAGGATTCGGCAATAAAGTTAAAATTATAGAGCCAACAGACTTTATTGCTAAATATGTAAATTTTTTGGAGGAGACAGTGAAAATTTACAAATAGAAGATCATAGTTGGTTTCTCTATTTAGTATGGATATACCCTGATTTCACCCCTCTTTCACTGTCTCCCCCATCAAAACTTTTTTATTATCCGATCTCCTATTTTCACTATGATGTCAGCGGAGTCCTTACAATAGTCTCGACAGATTCCATCATGAAAGCATTGTGCAAAAGAATCATCTACACATACTGACGGAATCGACACACATGGATCAAACGCTGGGTTCTTCAACACTTCATAGGGCCGCATCATATCATGGTCTTCATGTTCAAGCATATGGCAATGCCATGGGTAGATTCCGGTGTAAGGACCAAAGCGAGCAATAATCCGTGTGACCATTCCTGGATCAACACGTACCGTATCTTTCCAGCCACGTTCATTTGGCAAAGGTGGGATTCGTTCTCCTATTACCAGCGGTTCTTTTGGGTTTTCTGGATGAAGTGGATTTCCACTAAATGTCGCTTGGTCGAGGATTTGAAAATGGATGAGATGCAGATGAATCGGATGCGAATCATTGGTCGTGTTGTAAAACTCCCAAATTTCAATTTTACCGTTTGAAGGTGTCTCTGTGATCGGCTGCTCTCCCCACATCATTTTATTGAGCAATTGGATTGGACGTCCATATTCATCCGTATCCTCATCTAATGTGTTCACTTGAGTATAAGAAGATTCTATAGGATTTAATATTTCCATACAGCTTAATTTTGAGGGAATTATACTTGAATCATCAATTTTCTGATTCTCTCTAACTCGGAACTCGATAATTTGTGAGGTATCAGCTGTCGGTGCATCACCACTTTCTCCCGGAAAAGGCGCATTCGCACTATTGGTGAGAATAATATGGTCACCTTTATTTTTAGAAAAGTCAATTATAATATCGACACGCTCTGCAGGAGAAAGCAGAACCGTATTTACTTCGATTGGGGACTCTAGTAAGCCACCGTCTGTACCAATTTGAATAAACTTTTGCCCATTGCTTAACCCTAGGTTATAAAAACGAGCATTAGATCCATTTAGGATGCGAAAACGATATTTACGAGGATCTACTTCGAGATAAGGCCAAATCTTGCCATTAACTAAAATGGTATCACCAAAAAACTCTGGGACAATTGAGGGATTGGGCATAGGTGGTGAATTGGGTGCAGGTGTCGGTGGTTCATCTGGTTTAGCAGGATAATAAAGTTCACCATTAGGATAAAAAGACTTGTCTTGAATCAGCAAAGGGATTTCATACTCGCCGCTTGGCAGATTCAAGGCCTCTTCTTGCTGATCACGGAGGATATAAAAACCAGATAATCCGGCATAGACATTCAGACGTGTGATCCCCAGGGCATGATCATGATACCAAAGAGTTGCAGGACGCTGACAATTTGGATAATAGTAGATTTCTTTAACAAAATTCGGCCCTTTTTTTCCAAAGTCACGGGTAAACCATGCATCAGGTGAACCATCATTTTCAGGTCGATTACGTCCCCCGTGTAAATGAACAACCGTACGAACGGAAGGCTGGTCGGTTCCAGCACCCATTATACTTCGATCAACAGGTAAGAGATGCTCAAAGGGAAGCTTATTCTTCCATTTCACATAGATTGGCTGATTCCTGATTGCTTCGAATGTTGGACCAGGGTAGATACCGTTATATCCCCAAACAGTCGTCGGCGGCAAATCACGATGCAGTTTCTGCTGTATCTGTCGCATAGACACCTCATAATATGGAATCCCTTCATACGTTCCAATTGGTTTATGTATTGGAATAATCGGCAGTTTATCCACAAACTTTGTTAAAGCCATCTCCCCAGCTCCTTTCCGCATTCCCTATATAGAATGCGGAAAGACTGTACGATGTGTGGAAAATGAATATGAAAATTATTTTGCATAAATCAACTACATGTTTGTTACGCTTGATGGGACATTTAGATATTGTCTTGCTCAGAAAATAACCGCAGTTTCCAAATTAGAGCTATTAAAACTTTATACCTCTTCAATAAAATGTTCAGGGTATTTTTCCCAATATGCTCTATAAACCCGATCATGAACACCATCTAGATTTAATTGATACATTCTGAAGGTAACAAGAATATCCTTTGGCTGCCACTGTTCCTTATACGAATATTTATATTCCATCCCTAGCTTTTGCATAACTTTCCCACTAGCTACATTATGGACATCATGGGTAGCCGTAATATACTTCCATTCTTTTGATTTTAAGAACTCAATTATTTTTTCAGAAGCCTCTGTCACAATCCCTCTACTCCAAAAAGCTTTTTCAAGCCCGTAGCCAAAATCATGATTGGAGTCACTGCTGACTGTAACATAGCCGATGGGGATATTGTTTTCCTTTAAACAAATAGCAAAATGATAACCAGATTCATTTTGATATTTGGGAAGAAGTTGCTTATTATAAAATTCTTCAGCATCCTTAATCGATTTAAAGGGATACCAAGGCAAATATTTATTCACCTCTTCATCAGACATAATTGAATAAAGTGCTTGGTAATCTTGCCTATTTTCTTCAAATTCACGTAAAATAAGTCGATTCGTTTCTAACATAATTGATACCTCTTTTATGTTCTATTTTGTGAAAAATCGTCAACCAATCGCAGCATCCCTTTTCCAACAGATATAACATCTTCCTGATTAAAAATAATACAAGCCGTTCCTCCGACATACTTCTCACATTCAAACTCACCAAGAACAGTCACATACCCTTTTTCAAAAAAATAAATAAGTTCACCGTCATGTTCCTCAACAGCACTTAATTCGTTATGCAAATATGCCTTAATTGGTTTATCGTATAGCCTCATATCGCTCACATCCTTTTAAACACTTAAATAGACCGAAAAAGCAGCGGTTATATGGAGGGTAGCTGCTTTTTCATTATGATATTTACTGTATATTCTATGAAGATTGTTTATTCTTCTCGATAAATTCCTCATGAGTAAAACCCCATGCACACATATCTCGTAAAATATGTTCCAATGATTTTCCATGGGTTGATAAAGAATATTCTACCTTTGGTGGAATTTCCTGATAAACAACTCGAGTGACTAGTCCGTCTTTTTCCAGTTCCCTAAGTTGTTGTGTTAGTACCCCCTGCGTTATTTCAGGCATTAAACTTCTTAATTCCCCAAAGCGTTTTGTACCTTTTTCTAAAAGGATAAATAATACATGCGGCTTCCATTTACCACCAATTGCTCGAAGTGCGGAAACAATTCCGAATTTTGATAGATCTTCCAAAACAATCTTCCTCCTTTAAAGTACGAGCTAATGGTCACTATTTCATACTAAGTATGTTAATCATACCATGGAAAGGATAAAAAGTAATAAAAAATAAGAAGCTGTACACCAGGTGGGGGTTCATTTGTATCTTTTACCATACTAAGTATGAAAAATATGTCTACTTTTCAAGTGGAATCCTGGCCTCCATAATGAAAGGTATCGACATAATCAGAGGAGGATAAATCAATGACTTCAACGTTAAAAAATAAAGTCGCTCTTGTTACTGGTGGAAGTCGAGGGATTGGAGCGGCAATTGTAAAAAAGTTGGCTGTGGAAGGGGTAAATGTGGCCTTTACTTATGTGCATGCACAAGAAAAAGCGCAGGAGGTATTAGCGGAAATTCGTGCACTAGGTCGACAAGGAATCGCTATACAAGCTGATAGTGGGAATCCAAAAGGAATCAAAGAGGCAGTCGAACAAACTGTAACAGAATTAAATCAGCTTGATATTCTAGTCAATAATGCAGGTGTGTTTCCGGCTGGCTCACCAGAGGATGTTACCCTGGAAGAGTTGAATCGCACACTGGAAGTAAATGTACGAGGCGTGTTTTTGGCTTCACAAGCAGCACTAAAACACTTAAAAGCAGGAGGACGAATTATTTCGATTGGTTCTTGCTTTGCCCATCACGTACCTAAACCGGGTCTTAGTCTTTATTCTATGAGTAAATCAGCGTTGATTGGTTTTACGAAAGGACTTGCGCGTGATGTGGGTTCCCGTGATATAACCGTCAATGTTGTCGATCCAGGCTCCACCAATACAGATATGAACCCAGCCGACAGTCCCAATGCAGAGGATAAGATAAAGTTACTTGCACTAGATTATTACGGGGAAGGGACAGATATTGCAGAAATGGTCGCTTTTTTAGCCAGTGAAAGAGGACGATTTATTACAGGAGCAAATATAGCAGTGGATGGCGGATTTGGCGCATAAAATGTTAAGTGTATTTCATGCGTGACTAGCAAAGAGGCCAAAGACAAGCAACGTATTACCTTAGCGGAGGAAATCCTGCGAATTCAGGTTTTCCATTGGTGAAAAAACTTGCCGATTTTCTCGGTTTGAAGATGAAGTTTATTACATTATATATTTTTGTACTATTCAGTAAATAACGAACATAAATTTGGAGTTGATACAATTGCCTTTTGTAGTTTTCATCCTAGGTTTTCTTATTTTTTCACAAACGACATCCGAATTTATGGTAGCTGGAATAATGCCTTCTTTATCAGAGGAATTTGGCGTATCTATTGCTGCAATTGGTTACCTTATTTCAGCTTATGCAATAGGGATGATTGTAGGTGGACCAATCCTAACCATTGCTTTACTAAAAGTTCCATTAAAGAAAGGATTAATGGCTTTAACGCTCGTATTTCTCATTGGACAGACAATTGCTGCCATCTCCCCTAATTATGAAGTGATGGTGGTAGCACGCGTTATACAAGGAATTGCTTCTTCCGCAACGTTTGGAACAGCCATGTCACTCGCCTATCAACTCGTCCCTGCTCATTTACGCGCACGAGCAGCCTCTGTTGTATTAGGCGGTTTAATGATCGCTACTGCTGCTGGAGTCCCATTTGCTATGGCATTTAATTTGTATCTAGGCTGGCGTGCTAGCTTTTGGGCTGTAGTTGCCTTGGTATTTGTAGCAGCAGTATTTGTACAATTCTTTCTTCCCACTCTTGAATCACAGGAAAAAGAAAGTATTAGTGTCAAGAAAGAGCTTAGTTCCTTTAAAAACTATCATTTATGGGCTGCCTATACGACGAATGTCTTTATTATAGGTGCTACCTTTGCCGCATTTAGCTATTTTACGCCAATCTTGACCGACGTCACAGGATTTAGTCCAGGGGTCGTTCCCTTTATTTTGGGAATCTATGGTGTAGCAACCGTTATTGGTAATATTACTGTTGGCAGATTTGCAGACTTGTATATGATGCCTACCATGACAGTTGGATTATTCATTCTGACAGCTGCTTTAATTCTATTTGGACTCTTTGCAGAAATTCCAGTCATCGCTGTTGTCGCTGTTATGATTATCGGTTTAGTTGGCGTGTCCTTGAATCCGGCTATGGCAAAGCGGGTTATCACTGTTTCTAATACCGGAACATTAGTAGCCACGGTGAATAATTCCATGATTAATCTTGGTCTGATGATTGGTTCCTCTGTCGGTGGGGTGACAATTGATGCAGGGTTCGGACTCACTTCCCCTTTGTGGGTCGGTGTTATACTAGCAATGATCGGTCTCGTTACCTTGCTTCCGGCTATTCGGGGTAATATACAGCAGAAGGCATAGTAGCGAAGAAAAATATACGTAGACTCCTGCGGGAAGTAAGAGCTAGGCAAGACCCCACCTGAGGGGGCTTGCCACTCACCCGCGAAAAGCAAAGTATGTTTCCGGAGCGGATATATGCACCCTAGCAGTTATGTCCCAGCCTCTTCCCTATCCACTGTCGGTTATTCTTTATCTTCATCCGGGACCGTATCTGCCAACTTGCGAAAGGCCTCGTTTAAGGTAACCATTCTTTTTTCTACTTTTTTAATCGCTGCATCCAATGTAAAACCTTCGTCAATCATTTCCTGAATGAGAAGCATTTTTTTCACGTTTAAATAATTATATCTGCGTGTCGAACCTTCCGTAGCAGATTCAGATTGAATGGCTCCCTTTTCCTCCCAATAACGAATTTTGCGTGTTGGAATCCCCGTAATTTCGGATACTTCCCCAATTCCTACTACTAACTTTTTCAATAAATCAAAATCCAATAGAGCACTTAACTTTTGCGCATCTTCATTCAATTCCATTCTCCTCGCTCCATCTTAGATATTGTTTCAACTCATGCAATCAACGCATATCATTATCTTGGAACCTAATAACTAAACTTAGCCTTATTCAGTGGGATCAAGGCAGCCTCAAGTTTGATTATATCCACATCTTCTATTGTAACCATTTTACAATAGAAGTAGTTAACCTACAAATAAACGATTGACTTTTAATTGTAAATAAATTACAATCTATATAAATATTTTACAAACAGGGAAAATAAACTTCACAAAGGAGATTAATTTATGGATTTGAATAAAGAAATTAGTAGTCCACAGCCGAAATACTCCTTATTAACTGCTGTTTTATTTTGGTGTGGATTAGTAGTCGTAGCCAGCAATTATTTAACCATTCCACTCATGTCGATATTTAGTGAAGATTTTCATACCAGCATGACAAATGTAGCTTGGACAGGAAGTGCTTTCTCTCTATGCTATGCAATCGGAAGCTTGTTTACTGGTCCCCTGTCTGATCGATATGGTAGAAAACAAGTTATCGTAACCGGTTTGTTATTGTTGACGTTGGTGACTTTTATATTACCTATCTTTAGCTCCTTGGCTTGGGTCATTGTCTGGCGTTCTTTTCAAGGGTTTGCCGCGGCATGCTTTGCACCAGTTGCCATTGCTTATGTAGTGGATAAGTTTCCTCCTGTAAAAAGAGTAACCACCATCGGATTTATCAGCTCTAGTTTTTTAATCTCTGCGATTGTTGGTCAAATATTCAGTAGTTACATTAGCCAACAATTTAATTGGCAAAGTGTTTTTTATTACTTTGGTGGGATCTATCTCATAACGACTTTATTGGTACTTTCTCTGCTTCCAAAGACAGCTATCGGGCAAGCTGAAAACAACCTGAAGCTCATGCTCACCCAATTTTATCGTTTATTAACCGATAAAAGCTTGATCCAGGTATACAGTATCGCTATTACTCTACTACTCACTTTTGTGGCTTTTTATACGATTCTCGGTGAATATTTGACAGAGGAATTTACAATGAGTTCGGATGGGATTCTTTATGTTCGGATCATCGGAATCATTGGAATGCTATTTGCTCCATTTGCAGGAAAGTTGACCAATCAATTTGGCTTAATGAACATTTTACGCGGAGCGCTGATTATTGCAGTGATAGGTTCTTTAATCATTGGAATCAGTTCCCATTTAGTATTCTTAGTTTTGATGAGTATCGTCTTTGTGACTGGGATTGCGTTAACCGTGCCAACCCTTATCTCTTTAGTAGGCCAACTTGGCGGGAAAAATCATGGAGCAGCTGTTTCACTTTACACATTTATTTTATTTATCGGCGCGAGTCTTGGTCCGATAATTGCTGTATTTCTATTAAAGATCGCAAGTTACGGGATGGCTTTTGTATGCCTGGCCTTGCTGCTTGGTATCAGCTTGATCATCTCGTTTTGTATAAAAAATGAACGTCTAGTTTAAGGAGTAGAGTATTGATGACAAACGTACTTATTTTAGGGGCAACTGGACGTACAGGTGTCTCCGTCTTACAGCAATTATTAGAATATAAGGATATTCAAATTATTGCAGGATTGCGTCAGGCTAGTGATATGTCGAGACTGCCAAAGACGAGATACCCTATTCAGACAAGCGTTGTAGATATTAATAATATCTCTAGCTTGCAACATGCCGCAGAGAAAGCTGATGTTATTGTCAATGCCATCCGAATGCGTGGAGATATTCCTGAAACCGCCTTGGTTGACCTTGACAAACGGATTCGAAAAGCTGTTTCTTGCAGAAAAAACTTGCTAACTATTACGGTTGGTGGAGCCGGCAGTCTAAAAATGAAGAATGGCAAACGATTTTGGCAAGACATTACTTTTCCGCAACGCACATTACCAAGAGGAAGAGCGCATACTAGATTACGTGATTACTTGGAAGTATTACCTGCCTCGGCATCATGGGCTTACTTAATTCCACCACCAGCCTATATTCCTGACGGATTACGTGTTGGAGCTTACCAGCGCTGGGAAGCTGCAAACGATGAAACGGAGTTTTTGCAGAAAAATATCAGCTATGAAGACTTTGCAACGGCAGTATGTGATGCGGTCATAGAGCGTTGGAAAGGAGTATACCTTGTTGCAGGCGTTACACAATAATAGTAGAGGCAATTGCTTTCAATACTTGTCCACTTAAAAACCAAAGTAATAGTAATTTGATATTTTTCATATTTAGATTTACTCTAAAAGCATAAATGTACAAAAAAGGGTTGGATAAAGGATGAAATTAAGTGTATTAGACCAAGCACCTGTACCAAAAGGAGATAGCCCAGAACAGACATTACAACATACATTAGAGTTAGCTCAATGGACTGAAAAGCTTGGCTATCATCGCTACTGGGTTGCAGAACATCATAACAGCAATGGACTTGCCAGTTCCTCACCTGAAATTATGATGACGAGAATTGCCTCAGTAACAAATCAGATTCGTGTCGGCTCTGGCGGCATCCTTCTACCACAATACAGCCCATATAAAATTGCGGAAAATGCAAAGACATTAGCCGGCTTTTTTCCAAACCGTATAGATATTGGTGTAGGCAGCTCCCCAGGCGGTTCTCCACTAACACGATCCGCATTAACAGATAACCAAAATAAAAGCCTTGATGATTTCCCAAGGCAGGTGGCTGATTTACAGGGATTTTTACATAATTCCCTACCACGTGATCATGCATTTCGGATGGTAAAAGCGGGACCACGAATAGAAAATGTTCCACCTCTTTGGATGTTAGGATTATCGGAACGCTCGGCCAAAAATGCAGCAGACATGGGACTCGGCTTTGTTTTTGGTCATTTTATTGACCCAAAACATGGCAGAGCAGCATTAAAAACGTACCAGGAGCATTTTTCTCCTTCTATCAGTATGAAAGAAGCTCAATCGATCGTATGCATTTTTGTTGTTTGTGCTGAAACAGAAGAAGAAGCAGAAGAATTGGCATTAACCCAGGATAAATGGTTGCTAAATGTTGGGAAAGGTTTGGGTACAAAGGTATTGCCAAAAGATGATATTCGTAAGCAGGCATTTAATGATGAAGAATTAACCATTATAAAGCAGAACCGCAATCGTTGTATTGTCGGAACACCTGAAACAGTCAAGGAACAATTAACTGCTCTACAAGACGTGTATCAAACAGATGAATTCATGATCATTACGAATATCTTTGACTTTGAAGCAAAGAAAAAATCTTATCGATTACTGGCGGAAAAGCTACTCTTATAAAAAGTATACGAATTATAGCATTCATTAATAAGGGATTGCTTGAATCATTAGCCTTTGTGATACTCAAACATAATATGCTTTTCATACATTGAATTTAATCCTAATGGTCATGTATCAAAAAGATCAATTGTGTATATACTACTATATATACAAAGTTGAAAAGGTGTGATATCATGAAGGCAAATAGTCATAAAGGGGATTTGAGAATGACCACAAAAGCAACGAAATGGGGAAATAGTGTTGGTGTTCGTATTCCGCATAGAATAGCTCAAAAATACAATGTTCATGATGGAACGGAAATCCAAATAGAAGCTGACGGAGAAAATGGAATTATTTTAAAGCCAATCGTGGAAAAAGACCCAACACTTGAGGAATTGTTAGATAGAATTACTGACGAAAACAGGCATGAGGAATATTTCAAGCGACCAATGGGAAGGGAATTGTTGTAATGGTATCATTGAAAAAGGGTGATATTGTGTTTATGCAATTTGACCCACAATCAGGTCATGAACAAGCAGGATATCGCCCTGCAATCGTATTATCAAAAGAAATATTTAATAGCCGTACTCATTTTGCTGTTGTTTGTCCGATCACCAGGCAAAAGAAGGGATATCCTTTTGAAGTTGAATTGCCAGAAGGGTTGGAAGTTGAAGGGGTTATTTTAACTGACCAACCGAAAAGCATGGATTGTCATTCCCGAAATGTTAGAGTTGTTGGACAGGCACCAGAAAGCACTGTTCATACATGTATCAAACGAATCCATACTTTTTTATCTTTAGAATGATTAGAACTACAGTTTGATTTACGCTTTATCTTTCTAAATAATAGACAAACATACTACATAAAGCAGCCGATTAAGCTAAAGTGAAAAAGAATTCGATTCCCCCTGCTCTCACATTCATTCTTCTGTATAAAGCCTCCACCAAAGAATCATTAGTATGGTAGTACCTTCATAGTCGTTATATATATTCTAATGTTGATCCACTCATGCTTGAAGACGAATCCGATTAAATGTTTTCGTTTTATAGCCGGGCTTATTATCCTCGTACAATCCATAATTAAAGACAAGCTTCATTTTGGATGCTTCTAAAACGGCTTATGCCATGTTCACGACCGTTTTCGCTTTTTATATAGGGAGGAATCGAAAAAAGGATATCTTGTTTAGAATTTTTTAGTGTGAACAAAATCTTATCCAAAGTGAAAAACACTAAAATAAAAACAAAACGTTGAAAGCATTTTCGTTCTGTATCCCTTGTATCTTTCGGTGAATTCAAATTGATCCACTCGGGAAATATGCACCAAACCTTTAGAACAGATCACTTTGCCCTCCTCTTTGAGTACTTGATCTTAAAAGATTTTATAAATCATAAAAAATAATATTAAATAAGGTGTCCTTTTGCCTCGATCGGAACTATATGAGGGATAGGAGGGATGCAAAATGCAGAAAATCGCATTTGGAAAAGAGTTAGCAAAAACAATTGGCTTGAACGAAAGTATTGTATTGGAGAAGCTCAACGAACGTGTTGAAAAAGAAGGAACACCTTTGGACGGACGGGTGTGGATCGAGCGTACCTATGAAGAATGGCAAGAGGACTTTTCTTTTTGGTCAATCGCAACCATTAAACGAACCTTTGCTTCTTTGAAAAGACAGGGCCTTATTCAAATGGAGCAGCACGGGAAACATCGCTATGATCGTACAAATTGGTATACCCTTAGTGAGAAGGGATGCCAATGTTTTGTACAAGAAAAAACAGCAGAAGAGAAACCAGAAACTGATGAAGCTGAGGACATCCAAGAAAAAGTAACCATCGTTGAGAAACAACTTAAGAAATTGGATTTTTTCCCCCTTCACGTGTCCCAAATAGAAGAATTAACACATGCTTGCAAAACCTTTTCGCTTAAGCAAATTTTACAAGCCATAGAAGCAACAGCCGAGCGTGCGATTTTCGCTTGGAAATATGCATATAAAATCTTATTAACCAATCAAAAAGCCAACACAACCGAATCAAAGCGAAAGATTATTCGGACGGAAAAAGTACCTGATTGGTTTCAACACGAAGAGCATAAAAACGCAGCTGGGATCACACAAGAATGGAATGCCGAGATGCTTGCAAAAAAACGGAGATTACAGGAAATTCAGGAAAAATATCAAAAACAAAAGAAAACGACTTTTTCTTATGCTTAATAGTAACTTCATCGGCACCAGTATGTTGACAATTCTTTTCAGGTTTTCTCCCGCATTAACTGGCTGTAAGACCCCCACTTCAAGAATTCGTGGAAAAAAACCTAGAATTATAAGTGGGGGATCAACAGCCAGTAAAAGCCCGATTTGTTCGGGCCGAAAGGAAGTTGGTCACAAAGGCGTTGCGACGTACAGGACGTACTAGTGCGGGCGAAACGACAGGATGTCGTGCTTTGAGCCTGCCGACAGGACGTCGCGAATTTAGCCTTTGATCTTCTAAAATCAGTGGGGGATGAAAGAAAACCCCCACTGATTCAAGTTTCACTTTATCTGAATTCTGCATCAATCAGGAACTGTCATTCTTCGATAGATGTATAAATAACAAGGTTGGTGATGAGTGTGAAAGGGTGGCCAGTAGACAATGTAGTATTAAAATCCGAACCATGTTGATTTCCGCTCCAGTCGGACGCTTTCCGCGGGCTTGGCTTCAGTCTCCTCGCCGCTATCGCGCCTGTGGGGCCTTCCGCTCAAGCTATTCCCGCAGGAGTCGCCGACTTCCACTCCAATCAACCGAATGGGAGATGTACATGGACTCAAATGATTGGATCGTCAGTTAGTTCCTCCAAATAGAAAATATCTCCAAATTCATATTGTGCGAGAGTTCCTTCAAAAATCCGCTGATGTTCAAGCCTTCGTCGACCATTAGAAGATCGCTCTGGTTCTTTACACAACTCTGAAATAAGCTCAACCATAGGCTTTGACCAATAATCACTAATAACGTTTAGCATTTCACTTTGCAGCCTACTTTCTTCTTCATGAGTAATGTTAAACAGTAGGGAATCATCGCAATATAAATCTGATTATAGACCGCATTTTTTCCTTTTCCATATAACGTCTTCAGGACAAGATGTTGTTTGATCCATTTGAAGAACAACTCAATTTGCCACCGATTTCGATAGAGATCACTGATCTCTTCGGCCATTGCAGATAATGGAAATCTTATTCCCTTCGCGAGCTACTGTCTGTTGATTTCTTTATTCAAGTGAAAAAATAGGGTATTACTATATAGAAAATAAATGTATTCAATCTTGTTCAAATGGTATAATTAGAGGACAATAGCATATTGGTTAGCTCAAGGGTGGTCGGCACACTCCCGAAAGGGGGTGATGCCTTATGACAATTGCAGAATCGTTAATGCTGATGGTGAGTTTCGGAGCGTTAATTGTTGCGATTATGTCAGATAAAAATACCAAAAAATAAAATCCACCCTTGAGTTCACGGCTCGTTTCGGTGGATTTTATTCATCTAACATTCGTGCTGATCCCCCTTGCAGGGAACCGAGCTATTGTGTAGGCTGAAGGTGTTGTAGCACCTTCAGTCGTTTTTAATATATTCATTTCTAATTACATTATACCCTTTTTTTCTTAAAAAGAAAACAATGCTTTAACAGAATTTTCACTGCGAACACAGCCAATGTAAAAACCTGCTACCATAGAGGATTAGTGAACAACCTAAAACTGTACTTGTCAACTTTTTCATTACTGCTCCCTCTCTAATGACAATGCAATTGAGTGTATTTCGCTTATAATCCGTCAGGACAAGATAAAGATTCTAAAAGCATGTTAATATTTAACTAATACTTTTATTGGATCAGCCTTTCCATTTGCCAGATCTGCAAAACAATGGATTAACTCTTCCTTATGAATTTCCAGCTCAAATAGCTTGTCTAAAGACAAGTGATTCTTCCTAATTTGATTAAAATGCCATTCAGAGTGTTTGTGATAGTCCCAACCATCACTAGATCCTACAATGTTTAATTCCCTCTTATAAGATTCAGGTTGCATTCCTGATTTCCGTCTGAAAGTATGCAAATAGAGCCATTTTTAGTCACAGCCTTCTGCAATTTTTCAAATGCGTTATTATACGATGAACATTCAATGCCATATGTATATTTATTTTCATAGCTTGTATCATCATTCTCTATAACGCTATTTACTCCTAACAATAAAGCATGTTGTGCTCTTGATATTTTAGGCTCAATAATATCTACTTTTGTCTTAAAAAATATACCGCTAAAATCCCCATTGTCCCCGTACCGCTAACGAATACTTTATCACTGGGCTTTGGTTTAAGTTTCATAACTCCCTTAGCAGCATCTCAGGATAAAATCGTTAGTAAAGCATCCCTGCAGTTTATATCTTTAGGAACTAGTATTATTTCATTTTCTTTTACTATATTAAAATCTTTATGTCCGTAAAAAGCTATTACTCTATCTCCAACTTTTAATTTCCTTACGTTTTCACCAATAGATACTACTTCACCATAACTTTCATATCCTGTTTCAATTGGGATATAAGGGAGGTTTATCCGCTAAATTACTGTTCATATACTGAGGGATTTCTGCTCCAATACTTATTGCTCCAACGATCGTCTTTATGAAAACTTCATCATCCTGGAGGGTGTTGGAATTTCCGTTTTCACCCATTCGAGTTGCTGTTCTCCGTACAAAACAAGTGATTCCTGGTACATTATTTCACCTTTTTCAATATATTTTTTTATTAAAACAGATGAGAAATTAGCCAATGAATCTGTTAACACTAGTGAATATAGGTTCTGTTTTTTCTTTTTTAATTTTCTTCATAGCTCATAGCTAAAACTATTTCTATACTGTTGAGGTGAATACTGTGTCTGTTTTTGAAAGGCATGATAAAAACTGGAGTAGCTTTGAAATCCTACTTCATAACAAATGTCCATAATGGATAGATCTAAGTTTTTTAAAAGATGGATGGCCTTACTGACGCGAATATTCTCTAAGTATGAACGTGGTGTTCTTGATGTATGCTTTTTAAAAATCCGTCCTAAGTGATATGGGCTGATGCCGATATTCTGCGCTATTTGTTTCAATGTAAGCTTTTCTGTGTAATGTCTTTGAATATATGCTTTTGTGTCATTTATGATATCCATTATTGGATCGAACTTGATCATATCCGGTTGGCATCTTTTACAGGGTCGAAAACCGGCTATTCTTGCGTCTTCAGCTGTTTGAAAAAAGGTGAT
Source organism: Bacillus sp. J14TS2 (assembly GCF_018333015.1). Classification (NCBI taxonomy): domain Bacteria; kingdom Bacillati; phylum Bacillota; class Bacilli; order Caryophanales; family Bacillaceae; genus Bacillus; species Bacillus sp. J14TS2. Next base: position 41,326 of record NZ_BORE01000020.1, read on the forward strand.
ATTTTCCTTATTAGGATTTCTCGACTTACAAGATGGGCGGCAAAAAATCCCTGTTGTTTTCACTGCGTAGAAAAATAGACCATCATATGAATCGTCACAGTTATTAGCAATTTTCATCATTTCATTGAAAGAAAGCTTTGTATGAGTAACCATCCCTTTCATCTCCTGTCTCGGCTTTTCTTATACTTGTTATTTATATACCCTATTTCCTTATATAACGTAAGAAAGTAAAAATCAAGGAAATAAGCAAGTATCCTAGTACGCCTCCAAGGGTATTCAAAATTAAATCATCTACGTCAAAACTCCCCAACCTAAATATAAGTTGGATAAGTTCAAAAGTTAAACTCAAGAAAAAAGTTGCTAAAGTAATAGCCTTTAAGTTTAATTTTCTCGATAGTAAGGGGACAAGGAAACCGAACGGCATAAAACCAATTACATTTCCTGCTAAATTCTCAATCCGTACCCTAGAACTCAGATCAGTTGCTGAAAAAAGATAATAAGAAATAGTTTTAAACGGAATGAAGTTTTGCCTACCCCAAAAAAGTTCTCCCTCAAAATTTAATGTAAGATGATTTACAATTACCTGTAACGGTAGGAATTTAAATAATATCTGTTTTGAAAGTATACATAGATAAAGACACAATAACACCACAACTATAAACTTTAAAAGAAACCTCAAAAAAATAGTAACTCCTTTCTGATCATGAACACTTTACAATATGAGCCGTTTATGCACTCGAGAGTATTTTGATTTTAAATTTTGATACTATATTAACATATATTTAAATTAATCTTAATTCCGATTGGGAGGGCAGTCCAAAGTGTAGTCAATCAATTAATAGTGTAAAATTGACTCTTCCTCAAATCCGTTTGTTGAAGCTCCTATCATTACTAATAATTAACCCTGATATGTATAAGGTGCAGAGGATTTTAAAAGACTTCCTACTCCCCCACGGTGATATGGCATTAATTCATTCGCGGTTTGTACATCTACCCATTTGATTTCTAGAATCTCGTCTTTGTATTGTATGGAGACTTTTCCACCTACAATCTCTGCTTTAAATGTTACAAACAAAGCATGATGTTCTTTTTCTTCAAAAAAGGCTTCATTCACCGCAATAACATCTTGAACCTCTATTCTCAAACTCGTTTCTTCCTCTACCTCGCGAATGGCTGCCTGTTCCAACGTTTCACCTTGTTCAACAGCCCCGCCAGGGAGAGACCAGCCACTTCCTTTATTATTCACCATCAAGACTTTTTTATCGTTTTTATCATAAATAAATACGTATGCTACATCAACCCTTTTCATTTTGCCCCCTCCTCTCCTTATTTTTAATTTTCATCCAATCTTGAATGATTGTTATTCCAGAACTCCGCTATCTTCATAAGCAAAATGATCAATTTATTAAATGTTTATTTAACATAATCCAGATATCTGAGTTCCCCTAAACAATTGTGGCCGAGGCTGGAACAAAAGTGTTTTCACTCACAAAACCGAACTATTTGGTGCATATACCTTGCTCCTGAAATATACTTCGCTAAGGCAATACCTTGTTCGTCTTTGAAGCTTAGCTTTTTAGTTATGTCCCAGCCCCGTCAAAATCCTTCATCTCTTAGTTGTTCAATCCGGAATTTGACAAAGCTACAAGGTCAGATTCCTCATAGCGATTATGCCCTTTTATACTTTTTTTGTGTTTCCAACATTCAATTGCCTGCGCTAAGGACTTATCCGTATTGTCTGCAAAAAAATCTCGAATATAGGTATTATATTCAAATTGTTTATCGATCGTTGTTTTACCCTTTTTCTTTTCTTCTAGAATTTTATAATAAGCCCGAATTGCTTCTTTATATGTTTTCCCAGAATTATTTTTTAGCCATTTTTGAAAAATAACGTTAAAGGAAAAGGTTTTGCCGATCCTCTCTTTGAAGAAAACTCTGTGCGTTTCGGTACAAACAAAGTTTGCTTCTATTATTGTATCTTCCGTTATTGTGTCTATCTTCCGTACTGATTTACTTTTTTTAGAAACTGATCGTATCTCTCCTGTATCTAAAAAATGCGCAATCCTCTCAGTAAGTTCTATTTTGCCTCCAGAAATAGGTAAGTTATGTTTCCTGCAAAAATCAACTAGCTCTGATTTCAAATAATAAAAACTACGCAAATCTTCTCCAGTTAAATTTATATCTAAGCTTGGTCTTTCTGTCATATAATTTCTCCCATAAAAAAAGATTATTGAATTGGCACCAAAAATTCACAGTACTTATCTTCACCCTCTTCTTCTTTGTACCGTTCAATGATGGGCGCTTTCCTGAGAATGAGATTGTTTTCTGTGATTTCCATGTTTAAATTGTGCCAAAATTCTTTTACAGCTTCTGTTGTGTGTGTAATGGTAAATACAGCATATCTTCCCCCTGCAAAATTTCCTGACATAGCCGGTTCCTTTACTTCGTCATCGTTATCTACTGGAATGATAACATCGTATCTGCATTCATTAGGTGAAGTAACTTCAGGATTGTCTTGCGCGATTCCGTACACTCCATACTCAAACCAATTTTTGGATAATCCATTTGCGCGAATCCATTTTTTGAACTCCTTCATCATTTTAAAGTTTTCTTCACTACCATAGGGTCCAACATTTCTAAAAAAGGCCATTTTCTTTGCAGCCAAATTCTCAATTTTGATTGACATGTATATCCCCTCCTTGAAATTAGCATAGATCGATTTAAAATGATTTTCCAGTCAATTTTTTAAATATTAGAAAACTTTTTTGGTCTATCTCTTAAAGAGAAGATCATATTTTCCGCTGCATTACTATTAACTTTTTACCGCATGGATGTAATGAATTGTTTCGAATGCAGACAAATAATCTGTACGATCGCGAAAAAATTTTTCATTAATCATAACAGGCGATAAATGTTCAACAATAAGCAAACCTAAATCTCCTAACATTTCTTCTATTTCATCATAAGTAAAACATGATCTCATTGGTTCACCACTAGCTGAGGCCATTTGAACCATATTTTGAACTCGATTAGACAACCCCTTTTCCTTAAAAAGATTCTCATCAGCATAATCAAACACGATAGAGCTTCCCGACGGTACTTCGGCAAATAATGTATTAATTAAGTTAGCTATTTCCTCTTTTGTTAAATAATACGATACGCCTAAGAGACTAAATAAGGTATTTTTGTTCGTCCTAAAACCTTCTTCCACTAGATTTTGAACAGTAAAACTTTGTGTGAAATCACCTGAAACGAAATGAAGATTTTCAGGAATTTGATAATTAGCCTCTGTTAATCTGACCTTTTTAAAATCTTGTGTTGTAGGATGATCAATTTCAAATATCTCTAAGCCGTCGTCTAATTCTGGATGACGGAAGCAAAAGGTATCTAAGCCAGCACCTAAAATGACATATTGCTTTACCCCTTGCGACATTTCTTGAAATAATACATTTTCACAATAGGCAGCACGCGCCAAAGGAGTTGGAGAAAGCTGGACTTGTGTGATCCATTTTAAAATTTCTTCTGGATGATTTTGAAACTCGCTTGCAACTTGCTTATTAAAGAATTGAATTCCATTAACCATGTTCTCGCGAATAGCTGAAAACTCTTTTTGGGTAATGAAATCTTTTGCAATAAAATCATCAAATATTTTCGGTGTGTCATTTTGACTGTGGTATGCTCGACCAAAAGCTGAGATTAAGGAAGTTAAGCTTGATTCATTTTCCTTCATACAAAATCCTCCTATAACAAAAATAAGATTCCCCTGGCCAGGAGAACCTCATTATACACATAAATATTTTAACTGTAAATTATAGCATAAATAAATATTTTTGTCAATTAAAACCCCTTATTTTAACAATAATTACTCCTGCCCTGTCTCTCCTAATAGGAGAAAAATAGCAATCGATAAGAAATTTATTTTTGCGTGCATGTTAAAATAAAACTAGAATCAAACTACTGGTATGATTATTTTACATTATCAATTAGAAAAAGCTAATATAGCGAGGAGATGTTTCAATGATTGTGAATATTTATCCATATTTAACAATGAATGGTAATGGCCAAGAAGCTATTAAATTTTATGAGAATGCTTTGAATGCAACCGTTTTAAATGTACAGACATTTGGCGATATGCCAGAAAATCCTGGATCCCCACCAATGACTGATGAGGCAAAAAATCGAGTCTTAAATGCTCATTTGAAAATAGGGGATACAGATTTAATGATTTCCGATACTTTTCCTGGGCCGCATGAAGAAACTTATCAGCTAGGATCACAAGTAACGATCGCTATTACCATTAATAATGCTGAGACATCAAAAGAAGTGTTTACAAAACTATTAGAAGATGGGCAAGAAATTATGGCGCTACAAGAAACCTTCTGGAGTCCATTATATGGACAAGTAACGGATAAATTTGGCGTTACATGGCAAATCTCAACAAACTTGCATGAATAATTAAACGAATACTTTTTTATCGCACTAGAAAAGCACTCAAAAATGGGAATCTGGCTTTAGACTCTGTTTTCGAGTGCTTATTTAATTATGGATTCCTCCGATATGGACAAATGGAATTGAGAAAGCATCTGATTTTATAATTAATTCTGGGAATGCGCTCTATATATTGTAAAAACCATTAATGGCGTTTTTACTGCTATGATCATTCATATAAATACTGAAGATGCTTCGAGAATATGGGGTTATTGTAACATACTCTCCAATTTATCCTTCACTAATGCCCATTCTCGATCGATTACACTATAAAACACCGAATCTCTTAAATAACCATCAGGCCTAATCACATGATTCCGTAGCACTCCTTCTTTTACCGCACCCAGTCGTTCAATTGCCTGCTGGGACCGCATATTACGCCCATCCGTTTTTAATTGAACACGAATGGCCCCAAGTGTCTCAAAGCAGTGCTTCAAAAGAAGATACTTACACTCTGTGTTTATTCTAGTTCGCCAAACTGTTGGAGACAGCCATGTCCAACCAATTTCCAAGTTGCGGTTTGGTATGGATATATTGAGAAAACGGGTGCTGCCTACAATTTCCCCCGACACCTTATCAAAGATAACAAAAGGAAATTCACTTCCCTGCTCTCTCGCTTGAAGTGCTCCATTCACAAGACGCTTCATATCCTCAATCGATTGAACCCTCATTGGCATATAAGCCCATATATCTGGATTATTTCCCGCCTCAAATAATGCCTGTACGTGATGATCCTCCATAGGCTGTATCTTGACTCTATCTCCTATTAGTACTACTGGTGTTATTTCCATCACTCTTCTCCTTTTTTTCTTTAGTATGATTATATAAACAAACTGATCCAGGTTAAAGTGTTATTTGTTTATTTAGAACGGACAGATAAAGTGCAAATTCAATCAGTGGGGTTTTACAGCCAGTTAATGCGGGATAAAAAAAGTCAAACAACTCATCCTCCACTAATCGAGATAGGTATATGCTACTTATCATATAGGATATTTTTACATTTAATTTTTGCCACCGTTCTAATTCCAAATGATGTTCTTTCTATTAATGTATAAAGAGAATTAGAAATGTTGATATTTTTAATTATTTTGCAACGTTTCTGCTTCCCCGTTCGACTTAATTATGAAAAGGAGGGGATGGACAAAATGGATATTGCTAAATTAGTAAAAAAAGCGAAGAAAGGGAATGATGAAGCTTTTGAACAGCTAGTTAGTTCTGTTCGTCATAAATTGTATCGGACAGCCTATTCATATGTTAGAAATGAACAAGATGCACTTGATCTTTATCAAGAGACTATTTACAAGGCCTACACATCGCTTCAGTCATTAAAGAAGCCGGAGAGTTTCCAGAGCTGGATTATAAAGATTCTCGTTTTCAAATCTATTGATTTTATTCGAAAAGAGTCGCGGCATTTTACAACGGATGATGAGGAATTATTTGCCGAATTAGCTTCTAAAGAAAACGTTGATTACATAACACATTCAATGGATTTGTCTGAAGCTTTTAAGTTCTTGGACCCTAAATACAAAACGATTATTTTACTAAGGTATTATCATGATTTATCAATTAAAGAAATTGCCCACATCATGAATTCCCCAGAAGGCACAGTAAAATCGCATTTAAATAGAGCAGAAAAGAAACTCAGGCCTATTTTAAAGGAGGGGTATTTATATGAATAAAGAACAGTTTAATCGTTCCATCGACAAAATTGATATACCTATTGACAAGCTAATTACAAGGGAAAAAGCAGCTATGCTTCAAGGACAGAAAAGACGAAAGGTTAGACGAACTACGAAGCGTTCTATACTAGTTGCATGTGGATTATGTATGGCATTACTAGGTTTCGGATTCGTTTCAACTGGCATGGCAGAAGCTTTATCGAATCTACCAATTATCGGAAGTACACTCGAAGAATTTGTATATTCGAGAGGACATTCTTTGAAAGATTATAAAACGATTATTGGAGAATCGGTAGAAGATAATGGAATGAAAGTAACATTGAATGAAGTAATATTAGATGAAGGCCAGCTTCTTATTAGTAGTACATTCCACACAAAGTTAACGGATGAAGACTTAAATTATAATTGGTATTCAGACATAAAAATTTATATAAATGGCAGCGAATTAAGTCTTGGAGGCGGGGGACGTACTGAAGAAATAACCAATTCAAAAGTACATTATTTTTGGTCTGCTAATTTAGAAGATATTAAACTACAAGATAATCATCAGATTAAAATAGTCTTTCATAATTTGGAACGAAGTGATTCTAAGAAAATGACGAAAGGAAAGTGGAGTTTTGCATTTACCGCCTCAGGTGAAAAGCTTATGGCAAATAGAAAATCAATACCGATTGATAAGCATTTTACACTAGAAGATGGACAAAAGGTAGAGGTGGAAGAGTTGGTATTAACTCCCGTTTCAACAAGACTAGATTACAAAATGGAAAATGTGACAACAGACCTTTACTTTAGACTTGAAAATCAAAATGGTGTGGAACTACAAGAATTTTCTGCACAAACAATGAGTTCCAATAACTATAATAGATTTGCAGCATTAGAAAACCATGTGACCAAACTTAAAATTATTCCTTATATCCATTCTACTGATAATACAGACGAAAAGATTCTCTATGATGAAATTTTTGAAATAGATGTGAAATAAGAGCAAATTGAAAAGTTGATTTTTATTAGCAAGTGCCTTTTGAAATTCAAGCTAATTTTAAAAGGAAATTCTTATTTAAGTATGACTAGAATATAAGCCTAATTCTTCGCTAGAACATGAAGAATCTAGGCTTTTTTCCAACCCTTAAACCTGTTTTCACTCTCCCCATTGGAAAAAACTTTGGCGATAGCCATTTAAAGTTATAACAGAAATTAGTTTATCTTATGAAGATTTTCCCTTCAATGGGGTAATCCTTGCTTAACATTGTTAATCTTTATAATGTACTTCAATCATTCATCACTCAAATCCTCAGTTTCTTCCGTTTCAAAACGTTTAATTCTCTCTAGAACTCCAGCATTATGTAAATAAAGCGTCTCCTGTATGGCGTCCCACTCTCTTTTGCTTACAAGAACGGCACCGACATCACTTTTTCCGGCAGTTATTTCAATCGATGTATCATCCTCATTAACTTGTTTAATCAATTGGTATAGGTTTTGCTTTGCATTCGTTGGATTAACACTCAACACGACAACCTCCCCTTTCTACACTCAGATTACAAATACGCCAGTGAAGTTATAAACACCTATTTAATACGGCTGTAAAGCCATCATATTCATCTTTTATATAGATCAATATAAAATGTATCACAACTGTAATCAGTTAACGGTCTCATTTTCCCAAAAACAGATCTTAAACACTCACACCATTTGAAAGGACACATCCGAATTTTATTCCCTTTAAAATTTGTTAGTTTAATAAAGAGAATTCAGCATGAACAGGACTTTTAATCATACTTTATTATAAGTGGCAATTTTCATTTCAAAATTAAAACCAACAAGGACATGAATGTGAGCCTTCCCTCACAAATATATTTTGGAGGTGAGAAAATGGGAAGAGTTGCCTACCGAAATGCAGATGTTGACTTAATGGCAAGGATGATGAGAGCAGAGGCTGAAGGTGAAGGAAAACAAGGAATGCTATATGTGGGAAATGTAATTGTGAACCGTGTTGTAGCAGATTGTATTGATTTTAATGATCTGAGGACAGTTGAACAGGTCATTTTTCAAGTACAAGGAGGAAATTACTCATTTGAAGCTGTTCAAAAAGGGAATGCATTCTATCAAAGAGCAAGAGAATCAGAAAGACAATTAGCAAGGCGCACTTTGGAGAGTTGGAGAGATCACCCAGCTAAATATGCCCTTTGGTACTTTAATCCATCTGGTCCGTGCCCCCCAACATGGTATGATCAACCTTTTACTGGCCAATTTAAACAGCATTGTTTTTATGAACCACAACCTGGAACATGTGATAGTGTTTATAATGGATGATGATTTTGCATATGTAATCTGAGAAGACTCCTCCCTTCCTACTATAAAGTTTTTGCAGGAAACCACATTATGCTGGATTATTTACAATCCGTTAACCATAATTATTTACTAACATTTAAAGTAACTCATTAAATAGTATTGTAATTTAATAAAACCAGGGCAGGTTCATGATAAGATGAACCTGCCCCCTCTTTAATACAGTTTATCTTTTTTAAAAATGTAAGCTTTAAAAGAATTTCGACATTCTTCAACACATCGCATCTTGTTTATAAAGTAAGGGTAAGCTTATTAAAAGCATAATAACCCCTAGTGCTAAAAAATATAGTGGCATCGCAAGGACTGTTCCATTATGAAAAATGCTCATACCATAGATTATAGCGCTGACGAGTAAATAATAACCTAAACTAAATAGCGCACTCGCAGAACCAATGACGTCTTGAAAGTCAATGAGCGCTAAACTTAAACAGTTTGGTAAAGCTGTACCCGTGCCAAATAAAATAATGAACACACTAACAATCATGGTTGGCATTTGTAATGAAATCGGTAAAAAATGTACCCATGTAGCAAGCAATGTACCGATGAGCATAATGGCTAACCCGCGTAAGATAATCTTCTCAGGTTTTGTGTGGCTAACAAATCGTTTAGATAACAACGCACCTGCGATAGAAGCGAGTGCAACGATAATGCCTAAAAAACCATACATCGCACTTGTTAGTTTAAAGTATTGTGTAAAAATAAATGGTGCTTCGGTATAATAACTAAATAATACACCGTTAATACAGCCAATTAATACGCCATAACACCATAAACGCGCATTTGTAAACATGCGCTTCATTATTGGTAATAAAGGCTTCATTTCAATTGTAGTAAGGGCTGTTTCAGGCAGGCGTAAAAAAGCATAGCAAAATACAATAATGCTCATAGTAACTAACACCAAAAATACGACTTTAAAGCCAAAATAATAATCGGTAAAGCCACCGATTAACGGACCAATAGCAGGTGTAAAGGCTATTGCAGCTGAAATTTGAGCGAACAGTTTATGACGCTCAACGCCTGAAAAGCTTTCGCGTAAAATTGTTTGTGTCACGACAGAGCCAACACTTGCACCAAATGCTTGAATAAAGCGTGCGACTAATAAAACCGCCATTTCATCAGCTACTAAACAAAGTACGTTACCAACAAAATATAAAAACACCCCATAAAGCATTGCCTTGCGACGACCAATTTTATCGGATAAACGCCCAAAGAAAAATACTCCGAAAGCAAAAGCGATAAAGTACACACTCATCGTAAGTTGTGCATCACTCATAGAAGTTTCCAACGCTTCTGCGATAGAAGGTAATGATGGGCTAAAAATTGTTTCACTAATTTGTGGAAAGCCTACTAATATAATCAATAATAATAAGCCTGGTATTTTGTTTCCGATGTTTTTCCTCAAAATAATCCTCCCCTAGGTAATTATAGGTTTGAAAGAAAAACATCATAGCTTGGGAAATGGGGGCTTCACGAGTTTAATCTTTTCTAATTCACTCATGAATTCACTTCCTTTTAATAAAAAATACATAGAAGATTATACAATTGAAAGGAATAAAAGTAAAACAGCGCTCCTTTTGTAGATTTGGAATAAAGTTTAATCAAAAAATAGGTAGCAAACCCATTTTTACTCGACAGATTTAAGTAGCGATTTTGTAAAAAAGCTTGATCATTCTTATATTGATCCTGAACTTCAGGCCTATTTTGTTTTCTAACCAGTTAAAAGAGCATTATTTAATAAAACATGCCGATTAACAGATATTTCAAACAAAAATTCTATTTTCTGTAACTCTACTATCCGAGAGAAATAAAGTCACTATGAAAGCCTTCTAATTTCAGGTCACAGGAAAGATGAGACAGCAATCGAAAAGAAATGTTAAAGAAATGACTATGATACGATTGAATTACGTTAAAACCAAGGAGGGAAAAATGGCAGTAAAAGTTGCCCCGTATTTGATGTTGGATGGAAATGCTAAGGAAGCCATTCAGTATATTTCTAATTGATACGGAAAGACACGGCTAAACTAGTGAAGGCGATTTTAACCAACGTCAATACCTTTATTCGTTTAATTAGTGAGTTTTCAACTTGATGGTTTAGATGAAAAATTCCAGGGAGCACATAAAAAAGGCTAGCGTAAAGTGACTGGAAATACCGTAAAAGAAGGAGATATTGATATGATTACACAGATTGCACAAGTACCTATTCTCGTTAAGGACCTTGAGGAAGCAAAACAATTCTATACTGAAGCATTAGGTTTTGTTGTTCGGGAAGAAATAGAGTTTTCTCCGGGCTGGAAATATCTTACAGTTTCTCCAACGGAAACTAGTGAGACACAATTGGAATTAATGAAGGCCGAGACACCAGAGCAAGAACGAATGATTGGTAGACAACTGGTAGGCCGGGCAGCGCTGATGTTTTTAAGCGCAGACATTGAAACGGACTATCAAGAAATGAAAGCAAAGGGTGTGGTCTTCCACAGCGAACCTAAGTCAGTTCCCGGAGGAAAAGGCGCAGGTTTCGAAGACTTGTATGGTAATGCCTTTGACTTGTATCAGCTAGATATAAAAGAAGAATAGGATACCGTCAAAGACGAACAATGTATTGCCTTAGCCGATGCAGACTCCCGCGGGAAGTGAGAGTTAGATAAGTGATGGGCTTGCCACTCGCCCGCGGAAAGCGAAGTATATGCACGTAGTAGTTCGGTTTTGTCTTGAATGAAAACAATTTTGTCTCAGCTTCGGTAACTGAATGATCGTGTAGAATTAAAATTAGTTTTCTGTTAGTTCTTCATTATCTTCCCCATGTAACTTCTCTAAATGTCCCAAATGATCCATTCCCCAACTTCTCATAGAGACTAATAATGGTTTCAATCCATGCCCATACTCCGACAAGGAATATTCTACTTTTGGAGGCACTTGTTGATAAACTTCCCGATGAACAATGTTATTATATTCCAATTCTCTCAATTGTGAAGTTAACATTTTTTTAGTGATCTCTGGAATAGCTCTTTGCAGTTCACTAAAACGTAGTTTTTCGTTCTCCATAAGATGGAATAAGATAATCGGCTTCCATTTTCCCGATATAATATCTAATGCAGCTTGAAGTTCCCTACAATTTTCACCTTTAGACTGGTTCGTCATTTTATAACTCTCCTTTTAGGGACATGCGTAAATCCTTTGTATATCAAAAGGTTTCTTAAAAGTAACTATGTTTAATTAATGTGCCTTCTTCTCAAAAAGGAACTTTAGATTTATTATAACCCTAGTAGCAAATTGATACAACATATCAATTGATTCAACAAGATAAATTTGGAGGGTTCATATATGACTAAAATTGGTATTATTACAGGAAGCACACGTGATGTACGTGTAAATTTACAAGTCGCAGAATGGATTAAGGAATTTGCAGATAATAGAGATGTGGATGCAACATTTGAAATTGTTGATATTAAAGAGAGTGGTCTTGGACGTTTCAACGAAGCTATCCCGCCCCTAATGACAAATAAAGAATACGGAACTGACGAACAGAATGCTTGGTCAAAGAAAATTGACGCATTGGATGGTTTTATTTTTGTCACACCTGAATACAATAAGAATTTCCCTTCAGGCCTTAAAGACCATTTAGATTATTTAGGTTCGGAGTGGCATCACAAAGCTGCTGGTATCGTAAGCTATGGTTCTACTCTAGGGATTGCAGCTTCCCTTGCACTACGTACAACATTAGCCAACCTAAAAGTAGCAACAGTGGAACCACAAGGTGCATTCAGCTTATTTAATGACTTTGAAAACATGACAACTTTTAAACCATTGGAAGTTCATAAACCAAGATTCGGTGAGATGATTGATGATGTGGTCGCTTGGTCAAATGCGCTTAAATCTGTAAGGACAAACACTTCAACGACAGTAATGAGCTGATAAATCTATTTATTGAAGGAGTTAATATAAAAATGAAAACATTAGTATTAGTTTTTCATCCAAATTTGGCTGAATCTCGTGGAAACCGTCATTTAGTTGAAGAAATAAGAGAACAGCCTAATGTTACTGTTCATAATGTTTATGAAGCATATTCCGATGAAAAAATCGATATTTATACAGAACAACAACTAGTAGAAGAACATGACCGGATCGTTTTACAATTTCCTTTCTATTGGTATAGTGCACCTCCGTTGTTGAAAAAGTGGCTCGAAGAAGTCATTACTTACGGGTGGGCTTATGGAACAGAAGGAGATAAATTTCGTGGCAAAGAAATCTTGGTTTCCGTGACTACAAGAGTTGATCAGGAAGATTATTCACCAGAGGGAGATGTTAAATTTTCGGTCTCAGAATTATTACGTCCACTGGAGGCAACTAGTAACTTTGTCGGTGCACACTATTTAGCACCATTTGCATTGCATGGTGTAGAGCATAAATCTGATGAACAGCTTGCAGAAATTGCAAAAGAATATGTGAGTTATACATTAAATCCAGAAGTTACACTAGATTCTTATGCATTAATTTAGAAAATTGATTGGTCTATCGAGGCTGGGACAAAAGTGTTTTCACCACAGAAAAAACCGAATTAGTATGATGCATATCCCCGCTCCGGAAATATACTTCGCTTTCCGCGGCCGGCTGCTGAGCTTTCTCAGGCATAAAGGATGTCGCGGTTGAGTCTGTCGCCAGGACGGCGCGTACTTAGTCTTTGATCCTTATTCGCACTCCCGGATCTCATCGAGGCCTTTTCGACGAACACGATGTTCTAGTGTCGGCGTTGGTCACAGGACGTGACCGTCATTAGCCGACCTCCCGCTGGAGTCTACGTATATTTCCTCCGCTAAGGTAATGCATTGTTCGTCTTTGGAGGTTAGCATTTTAGTTTTATCCCAGCCTCTTTTGAGGTACTGGCCTTTCTATTATTAAATAAAAAACAAGAAACCTCTATTACCTATGGAATAACCATACAAGTAGAGGTTTCTTTTACCGTTTAAATTCATTTCCCTTTTTTTCTAAATTCGTATGTCCGCTATTTTTTATATCCTTTTTTACATCAGAAGTAGTATCAAGTCCTGCAAAGTAGTGATTTCTTGACTTATCATTGATGACTTCTTGAAGCATTGTTACACGTTCACGAAAAGCAAAGCAAATAGCATTGGTTCTTGCTTCATCAACAAATAGAGAATCCTTTACAATTTCTCTATACTCTTCCTCTATATTTTTAAGAGAAGATAAATCGACCCAATCAAAATCTGTTACAAGTTTGATCTGATCCTCATGGTTATTTTTAAATGGTTTACAATTTATTTTGCCATCTGCCTGGATGAGAGACACTGGTTTCGAATACCACAAGGAAGTTCCACTATCAAATACAGGTGAAGCACCTATCCATTCCAAATTGTCTGCATTACGAATGACGCCGAAATTGTTTTGATGTCTGTCCTCATTCATAACTAAATAATCAAGAACTAACATTTGGTTTATAGATTCTTCTATGTTAGGTATCCCTAAATTGTTACAACAGTTTAAATAATGCTGATAAACAGATACATGATCTTGTTTTTTCTCTGTTTGCATGACATACCACGCACTAATTAATTCTGTGTTTGAAGTAACAAAGTTTTTGCAAACACTATAGGGATACTCTTCTTGTTTCATTATAGAATACGGTATATGAGGAATACCTAATCGCTCACAAATTTTACTAGCAAACACTTCATTATAAGGTTCTTGCCTGATTGCTCCACTTCCACCTTTCATCAAGTAACGCTTGCCATTAACGATTGTCCATTTCTTTTTCAGCCATCCATCTGATGTATTGTCAGGAGACATTAAACTTATTTCTTCACTATCTGTATGAAAACCAATTAGAATATTACCTACATCCTCAGAAAATGTATTTTCAAAAAAGTTCACCTCAGCCCATTTTATATCAGACCCTTTAGGACAAATCCAATATTGATCTGAAAGACTTAAACCTAAAGATTTCTCTAATAGCTTTTCGGTTTCTATTATATTCAATTTTTCTAAGGCTTCCCGAATACCATCTCTACTTGCTGGTATCGATCTTAATCTCCACCATTCATTTAATGAAGCGCGATTAACATTCCCCTTCTTAACTTCTATACCAATTGGCACATGTTTTTCATCATGTATCTCACCTATTTTTGCAATAGATGATGTTTGTTCGTCTAGGTTTATTTCAACTACTGGTGTTTGTTTATGCATCAAAGTATACTTCAATTTTTACACCTTCTTTTAATTGATGATTAAAACTTTGATTTGTCTAAAGCATTTTCTTAGTAAACATTCTAACCTAGCTAAATAAACAGTTCCTTCAAGCATTCGATCATATTCCTATCCTTTTGATGCGCAAGATATGTTTTCCGGAGCGCATGTTTTAAACGCATCATCGCATAATGCATTTCACTTTCTGCGCTCCTCCCTTTCCTATTTCTAATCAATCAAATGGTCTGTTTGCAGAAGCTTAAAGTGAATACAGTTCTATTATTTTCTCTGAGGGTAGTTTATTCGAATTACACATATCAACAAAATAAGGTAACTGCCAGTTTTGAGTTTTCATCGCTTGTTTACTGCTCGGACTATCCCAGCTAGGATAAACTCTTATTGCCATTTTCCCCTTTGTTGAGGCAGATCTAAGAATGTTCTGTTTTAAAAGAATTTCTTTTGGAAAAATAAATTGCCCAAACTCATGTTCATTTTTAAAGGTAGTTATAACTAATAAATCCGGTGCTTCATCATATGAGTAAGGTTGATTTTTATTATCTTCATCTTTCTCCCAAAATGCTACAAACTGCCCTACTTTAGTAGGTGTTACATTCGCAACCCTGAATCGAACTGTTTTAGAAGATAATTGAAATGTACCAGCGCCATACTTTGCATTTTGCTTTTCTTCCTGAACTGCCTTTACAGTTAAGTGATTTGGCTTGTAAATCATTTTATTTATATAAGTTAATGCTGTTAAAAAATCATTCATTTCTTCACTCCCTAAAATTCAAACAAAATGACCTGTTTGTTCTCAAAATCCAGCTTTTTAATACTATTGTATCAAACCTTTTTAACATATATCGAACTTTACTATAAAGCCATAATAAATACTAAAAAATTCCCTTCGTTCTTTTCTCTTCAACTTTTTAGCGATTCAATACCTTTCATTTGAACTTCAACCCTATAATTCAAAGTTAAACTATATGATGGGTTTTTGTATTAAAAAACTTTAAAGATAGAAGTACAAATTAAAATCCTAGTCATTTGCATTAATGTTTTATGATAAGGGTGTAAGCTTAATTTTTAAATAAAAAATAAGAAAAAGGTGGAATACTTGTATGACACAATCCATTAATCGTACTGTTCCGATTTTTCCTTGCCGTTCACTCGAAGAAGTCATGACTTTTTATGAAGCAATTGGATTTAGAGTTACGTATCTACAGACCGCACCCTATGGATATTTAGCATTAAAACATGATATTGCCGAAATAAGTTTTTATAGGAGGAAAAAATACGACCATACTAATCAAATGTACCAAGTTCAGGTGTATATTTTTGTTGATAATGTTGAGGCTGTTTATGAGGAGTTTATAACCAACTTCAAAAGTGCATATGGGAAACTATACAGAACTGGTCTTCCAAGAATCTCACAGTTAAATATAACAAAGGAGGATAGACGTTTTACACTTGCTGATCCAGCAGGTAGTGTAATTACCATTGCCCAACCACTGGAAAATAATAAAACAGAAGAATTGCAACATCAGCAGTATGCAAGTGATCCGAATGAAAGACTTTATTACTTAGCTTATGCATTAGCGTATTCAAAGCTTGAGTATAGGACCGCTTACAAAGCTCTTCAGCGATTATTGAAGAACGAAGAGGATTTGTCCAAGAAATTACGGGCCAAAGCTCTAATTATGAAAGTAGATTTAGAGGTTCTGAATGAAGATTATCAAGCAGCAAGGGACACATTAAAACAAATAGAAACTATCAAATTGCATCAGCAAATCTACAAAAATTTAGCAGAGGAAATGGAACGATTAGCCGAAGTAAAAATACAATTAGAGAAATTATAACATTTTCCAATTACATCTCCTTTTCGTTAGGAAGAAAAGCGTCCTTTGTTAACGATCCAAAAATTATCACTTGGGAAGGTTAAATAAAATAAATATTTTGTATGAATACTTTTACTGTAAACAAGAAGCAAGTTTAGGTTTCATCATTAAATAAGATAAGTAAATAGCTTCGAGAGATCATCGATAAGAAAAGATAATGTCAATACATGACTCGCGACGCCTCTCCTATATCACTCGTCTCAGAATGAAATCAGCAAGAGCCGCACGTGAAATCGTTAGAATGAAGGAACCTCCCCGCTTCTGCAATTGCCTGTCTGGTTGCCATTTGTCAATCTGGAGGGACGAACGATCGTCCAATCCAGATTGCTGTTCTTTACAATCTATTCCTTGACCTCATGCTCGGCAAACTACCTAGCGGAGCAATTAAACAAAAATGTCTTCAATAAAGAAACCTAATCCCTTACGACCTTCCTTCCCCCTAAGAAGGACAATTAAATGAATCGGTTTACATGTTGCTAAGGTAATGTTGCCAACACCTTCAATCAGAGCTGGATCCCTTCAGAAGAGCCAAGCGCACAAAATACTGCCTCTTTCTCCTATATAGCACGTTCGATCGACGCGCAGTCAGTCACATTTCCTTGAACTGATCATGTTAAATCGTAATCCTCAGCAAACCTCGTTCAATCATAACGGCCCTCTATTGAGATTTTTCCGCATAAAATCCGCCAAGCGCACATTTAGTTACCTATCAATACTAATAATGGTTATTGACAGTAGTTTCGGCCGATAGCATTATAATGCATGAATAAACTAAACCTAACTATTGAATCAATAGTCTATGAATTATAATTCTGCGAGGTATTTTGCAGTACGAATCATTTGGCTGGTAAAAGAGTTTTCGTTATCATACCATGCTGCTATTTTCACCAGTGTATCCCTTCCTAATTCCGATACTTTCGTTTGTGTTGCATCAAACAATCCACCATAATTCATACCAATTATATCCGATGATACAATCGGTTCTTCTGTATATCCGTATTGCTCGGATTGAGATTGCTCCATCTTCTGGTTAACCTGTTCTACTGTTACAGAGCCGCCCACTACCGCGGTCAATTCTGTAAGTGAACCAGCCATAACCGGCACTCTTTGAGATGTTCCGTCCAATTTCCCGTCTAAGGCAGGGATAACCTGACCAATAGCCTTTGCCGCCCCGGTTGTAGTGGGAATGATATTTCCAGCTGCAGATCGTGCCCGGCGCAAGTCATCTTTGGCATGGGGGCCATCAAGGGTATTCTGGTCATTTGTATAGGCGTGTATTGTTGTCATAAAGCCTTTTTTGACAGGCGCAAGCTCGTTCAAGAAATAAGCCATTGGAGCAAGACAGTTCGTGGTACAAGACGCTGCCGAAACAATGGTATCTTCTTTTGTCAACGTGTGTTCATTGATACCGTAAACAATAGTGGGAACATCTTTCCCCGCAGTGGTGGATATCAATACCTTTCTTGCACCCGCATTAATATGTGCAGTCGCCGCACTTTTTGATGCAAAAAAGCCTGTACACTCCAGAACCACATCAATTTGTAATTCTTTCCATGGCAGTTGGCTGGGGTCTTTTTGGGCATAAATTGGAATAGCTGCACCGGCCACAATTAAGCTGTTCTCATTGTAGCTAATTGCTTTGTTATAATGTCCCTGTGTAGTATCATATTTTAGCAAATGTGCAAGCATTTTGGGGCTTGTAAGATCATTGATGGCCGCGATTCTATAACCCTCCGTATTAATTATCTGCCGGAACGCCAGCCTTCCAATTCGACCAAAGCCATTTATTGCAATGTTAATACTCATAGATACCTTCCTTTCCGAATAAAACCTCATCTTCAACACATTTTTATTATATCAATTGACTTTTTGTGGTACATTGTTATAAATGTAGTATCTAACTATACTATCTGTTAGGAGGAGAACGCTATGCCACAATTTGACCGATATAAAAACAGAAGCATAGATATTGAGTTTGCAGCAGTCGAAGATTTTGAAGCTCTTCCTTACCCAGAACGGTTTACTCTGATATTTATTACAAATGGAACTTTAAATGCACAGTTAAATGAACGACCAATAGACATTTCTGCTCCCAGCGTTTTATGCTTATCTATGGATGATAAACTGCAAGTTATAGACAAGGATGACATCTCCGCACAATCCTTTAGTTTTCATCCGGACTTTTTCAAAACTCCCCAGATTTCTGAAACACAAACCTACAAGCCAAGCAACTTAAAGATACAAACCGGACTTTCACTTTTCCAAAGGGACAATAAACAAACTGGCATACCGCGTATCTCTAGCACAGCATATCCACGACTGCTTGAATGGTTTTTTGTAATGGGGACAGAAGTGTATGCACAAAGTAATGCACTTTGGGTATGCAGAATTAAAAAATATCTTATACAGATATTAGAATTGCTTGAGAACTTAAACCGTCAATCCGAACAAACCCCTTTTGATTTGGTTTTAGATTATATACACACAAACTACTCCAATAAAATTACATTGGAGGATTTAACGAATTGTGCCTATTTGAATCGTGTATCTCTCAATGAAATATTTCAAAAAAGATGTGGATGTACTGCTATGGGATATCTCCTGTCATATCGGCTAAAGATTGCGGGGCATCTTCTCGTTCATACAGGTATGACCTTAGATGAAATTGCTCGTTCCATTGGATTTCAATATGATACTTACTTTATAAAACAATTTACAGCCAAAAGAGGAATGTCACCCACAACGTTTCGGAACACCTATCGAAACCCGCATCTTTACTATATATAAATTGACTCAAATGATGACAAGTATCAATGGGCGGGCAAACCAAGCACCTAATATTTAACTTCGGATAATCCGATTTTTTACTATATAAGAAAACCACCTTCATAAAAGGCGGTTTATTGAGCTATCGTTCTCCTAATCACCTAGGTCATCTTATCGTTTGGTAAGTGAGACCTAAAGCTCCAGAATCGAATGTCTTGTTTTCGATAAGTTTGAGATTGATCTTCTCCTGGAGACCTTGAAATAGCGGCAACCCGCTGCCGATCAAGACAGGAGAAACCGTAATTTTATACTCATCTATTACATCAAGCTGCATAAGATAGTGTGCGAACCTAGGACTGCCAAGGATGACCATATCCTCGCCTGGCTGCTGCTTGAGGTTCTTGATCTCTTCCTTGACATTTTCTTTCACCAATCTGGAATTGTTCCATTCAACGTTTTCAAGCGTCGTGGAAAAAACGACTTTGGCTGTCTTTTCGATCCACTGAGCATGATTCTGTTCATACTGGGAAGCTGATGGGTTCGAAGGCACTGATGGCCAGTAACTATGCATCATCTGATACGTTCCACGCCCCCAAATGACGGTGTCTGCAGTCCTCAGAATTTCCTCCGCATGTTTCTCCAAATCAGCATCGTAGGAAATCCAGCCAATATCCATTTCACCGTTCGGCCCTTCTACAAAACCGTCAAGCGATGTGTGCAAAAATAGAACGAGTTTTCTCATCTTCAGTTCCCCTTTGTCCATGAAAGATATTTACATCTATATTATAGGACATCTCAGGTTGGGTTGTTTCTTATGGATTGCTAATTTCAAATGAAATATTCTACTAATCTACAAAAAACTTCATAAGGGCATATCTCCTTCTTGGCGAGATGAAGTGGTCGCGAAACCACTTTATCCTACCATGAAGTAGTTTTTTGACCACGCTTTAAGCTCTCTGGGACCCCTGGCCTATAAGGGAATACCTTGTTCGTCTTTGAAGGTTAGCATTTTAGTTATGTCCCAGCCTCTATTAAAATGCTTCTCTTTTAACTCATCCGTATGTACTTTTAATTTTTCTTCTTCGATTAGATAAACGACATTGCATAATTCTTCAATATTTTCTTGAAATGCAGAGTCACATCTAGTTAAAAAGGGAATAAAATCAATTTCTCCTTATATTTATAACTATAAATCAATTTAATAAATCTTTATTTTGCTGACGAATACACAAAATGATTGGTAAACTGATACTGATAACCAATAAAAAAATGCTCGCATATAATTCAATCATTGGAATTTTTGTCCATTGATAAAGTGCATTCTTTAGGTAAAACACATCGGTGAGCACTCGATTAGCAATGAAAATAAAAACAAAACCAACTGGAATAACTTTCATTAGTAATGACAAATAATGTTTACTGGCCTGAGAAAGGAATAAGAGAATGCCGCTATAAGCCATCCCAATCAAATAAACTAGCACTACAACGTTCACTATCCACTTGACAAAAGTCCATTGATAAAAAGATAGTAATAAAGGTTCTTCATTATCGATAAAAAAAGAATTTAACCCATTCGAGAAATATTGTGTGAAATCAGTAAAATACAGCAAACTTCCAAAAAAAACTACGACACAAGTAATCAACAGAAAACTAGCAGTCATGCCAGTAATAAATTGTGTCCAAAGAATGTTCCGCCCATGACGACTACTCCATTGAATTTTTTGTAACCCTAACAAGCGGTCTCTAACAAAAACAGAAGGGATCAATAAAGACAATAGAAAAATAAACAAGATAAGAATACTTTCAAAATAACTAGCAACTTGTGAAGATAAATAACTGGGCAAAATATTCAGCCAACCTTCTTCCATAAACAATGTTTCTGAAAGCCTTTCTCTTTCTTTTTCCGTATAATGTTCATCATTGAGAAACATATCTGATGAATCAAATTGTTTCATAGAATTATATAAGTTTTGTAAGACATTGATTTTATCCACCATTGAATGACCTGTATCATCTATCAGGTCTTGCTGAATCGCATCTTTGTGTTTAACGATTTCTTTCTCTTCTTCATTCATCTCGTTGATTGCCCCATGGGGAGCATTATCTTGATACCATGATTCAAACTCAGCATAATTTCCCAGTTGAAGTTGTTTTGCGATAGGGTTTTCCGAGACAATCTTGTCTGCTTGCTTGATTAAGGTAGTATACTCCGCTTCGATTTCTGCTATTTCTTCATCTTCAAGCGTTTGTCCAAATCGATTTTGCCAATCAGAAGCTTGCTCATAAATAGGAATCAAACCGCCATTCGGCCAAAATTTATGGATAAAAGTCAACTCTTGATTGAAGAACACAATCGTTATCAAGAGTGCAACAAGAAGTAAAATCGGTTGAAATAATTTTTTAAACTCAACAGTAAACACTTTATTTTACCTCCTTTGTGGCATAGAATTTACTAGTGAAAATACCGCCAATGCCTAAAAGAAACAGGTTGATGACCATTGCAATGGATTCTTGCCACGGAATTGTTGCATAAGGTCCCATTTCCGTAAACCAATAGCCTTGTACTTTCCACAAAGAAATTGGATGCCACATCAATAGAGAATGCAAATTCCACCAACCCATTTGATTAATGATTTGTTCCAGTCCCAATAAAACAACATAAAGGACAACAAATACAATAAAACCTCGGAATAAATGATCCGTCCATAGGCCAACAAGAAAATTAAATCCGTGACAGAGGATGACTAATAAGCCGCCTAGTACAATAGATAAAATAGTGTAGTTTGACAATGTCATTGGTTTCCATGGGATAAAAGGAATTTCCAGCAATTGTGGAAAATAAACATTGGTGTGAAATTGTGTCGACATGCTTGTTTGCCACAAGGTTCCAATAGGGTGCATATAATTAAAAATGCTAAACGTCAACATGACCACTGTTCCATAAAAAAGAAGGGTGAGAATGAAGCTCGCTGCATATTTACTCACTTGTGTTTTACGTCCTGTTTTTGAGGTCATCACCAGGACATCTGTTTTGGTTAATCTCTCTGAAGTACTTCCATACAACCCAAGCAATAAAGCAAAGATTAAACTTTCACCCAAGATTGCATGAAATAATCGATTTCTAATAAAGGTAAAGACACTCATTGTTTCTCCTGCCGCGCCCATTTCCAATGCAGCTTGTTCTTCTGCTAATTCATGGACAATGGGAGTTAATTTTTCGTATTTTCGCTTCATTTTTTCAGTGACTGAGCCTTGTATTTGATAAAAGTTGATGATTTCCTGCCCTAATGCTTCTGTTGAATAATCTTGAAAAGTATTTTCCAATTCAGCAGTTTCTGTCAGTAATCGCTGTTGTTGCCTACTTGGGGATTGGTTGGAAAGCTTTTCCCGAAATTCAGATGTAATGAACGCCCCTGATTTTTCTTTAGTTTCCTGAACATAATCTAAATAAGATTGATCCAGACCTGCTGTTGCAATATAGATTGTATTTAACAATAAACTGGCGATAAAAAATAGGAGAACCATTGACTGTTCCAATAGTTTACGAATTTCAAAGGGGATGATCCGCAGCATTTGCCACCACCCCATCTCGATAAATATACAGAAATGCGTCTTCCAAACTTGGGCGTACTTCCACCCCTTCCTTTGGGATAAATGGACTAGCAATTCTAAGTAAATGACCTTCATCACTTTCTGTTTCACTTAATAGCAATTGCTCTTGAGTTAATTGATGAGTAGCAGGAACTTCAAAAATTTTGCCTTGCACTGATCGCGTAATTTGAGAGGGTGTTTCACAACAGTATAAGTGATGATTTTTAATCATAATAATTTGTCTGGCAATCGTCTCCACATCCGAAACAATGTGTGTAGATAAAATGACAATCCTGTCTTGAGCGAGACGATGAATCAAATTACGAAAACGAACACGTTCTTTTGGGTCTAGGCCTGCTGTAGGCTCATCTAAAATCAATAACTTCGGATTATTTAACATCGCTTGAGCAATGCCAACCCGTTGGATCATCCCTCCTGAAAAACGTTTCATTTTCTTGTTTTTTACCTCAGAAAGTGCAACAAGCTCTAAAAGCTCATCAATCATTTCTTCTGCTTCTTTCTTATCCATTTTTTGTAATGCTGCAATATATTTTAAAAATCTTGTAGGAGAGTAATTTCCATAATAACCAAAATCTTGTGGCAAATAACCTAATATTTCACGATAATCCGCTCCCAGCTCTTTAATTGCTTGTCCGTTCCATAATATTTCACCAGAAGTCGGGAATAAAAGTGTTGTAATCATTTTTAATAATGTCGTTTTTCCCGCGCCATTTGGAGATAGTAATCCGTAAACACCATTTTCAAAAGTCAAAGAAATATCTTCCAAAACGGGATTGGACTGGAATTTCTTACTGACATGATTAAGCACTAGCATAGGTAATCGTTCCTTCCTTTTTCATAAAATAGTTGTGACGCAATAAATAGATAAATAAAAGGAGTAATCCAAAAACTATCCCTGCGCCAATTGAATGCGGGAGATACAACAGAAGTTGAGTAATCCCTTCTTGTTTCCAAATAAAGAGGGCTCCTACAGCACCCCATATCATTGGCGTCACCCAATAACTGCAACACAATGGTATTTTAAATTCTAAAAGGAGTTGAAGATTCGCAAATAAAAACAAGGAAAAAAACGAGAGACTAAACAATCTCATCAACGAAAATTCTTGACCAAGTAATTGCCATATGAGTACATTAGTCCCCACAGAAGCAATCAAAGAAATCCCGCTAAACGCCAGCATACGTATGATGAGCAGTTCCTTTAAAGAAACTCGCAGTGTCATCTTTAGTTCGAAGGTTCCTAATAGTTTTTCTTTCCACATTCCAAGAAAATACAAAAGTGCATAGCAAAGAGGCGAAGCCATAAAAACAGCAAAATAAATTTTATCACTATGGCCTTTCTCAAGTGAATGATGTAAATCAGGAAAATACAGTATCCATGCTCCAATCAACAAAAGACCAACAATAAATAAAATATCGCCCATTCCCCAAAAAAGATAACGGAAACCAACTTCTTGAAAATAAGAACGAAGAAATTCTCTAAACGTTACAGGGTGAAGATTCACTTCTTTTAAAATAAAAGCAATGCTATTTTCTTTTTCATCTTGTGTGAAAGGGATATGTTTTCTTCCTCTATTCATAGTCACGAAACTCCTCTCTAATTTTTTTAATCAACCGATAATACTGGGCTTTGATCCGCTCTTCTTTTTGAGCAAGCAATGAAGCAATCTCTGGAAATGATAACTCCCCATACGCTCGTAACTGGAAGATTTCCTGAATTTCCGGGCGAAAACTTGTAACATATTGATTAATCGCCTCTAATAGTTCCTTCTGATACAAACTTTGATCAAAATCCTTCTCTTCTACCCACTCTACATCTTTCAATTCTAGCCAAGTCATTTTCACTTTACGTCGTGCATCAATGACCTTATGTGTTCCAATACGGAAGAGCCACGTCCGAAATGAAGATTTGCGATCATCATAAGAACTAAGCCCTTTTAAAGCAGCGATAAAAACTTCCTGTGTTAAATCAAGAGCGTCATCTCCATTACCCACTTGACGATAAAGATAAAAATACAGGTCATCATAATAACGCCGAATCAATTCATTTGCAGCTTGATTCGACCCTTTTTTTAATATGGAACGGATTAAACGCTTGTCAGTTAACACTTCTCTACTCCTTTCGACTTCATTACTCTTATATTCGAAATTCAACAGGCAATCGTTGCACTTTTTTACTTTTTATTTTTGTTATAACGGAAAGTCCGCATGTAAAGCGATACAACTCTGAATTGTATGTAAATAAAGTTGCGGTCGTTAATTCATAAAGAAAAATAGACATATATAAAGGAGAGCACATAACAAGTATGTCTCTCCCACAATACGCCCAATAGTCACTCTATTTTCCTACTGAAAAATATCCCTTGCCAAAATTTTTGGCAGTTTTTTGGTAGGGAACCAACTCGATTTTAATATTCTGTTTTCCATTTAAATCTACAAAAAGGTTTACTCCATTATTATATAAAAGATTGACTATGACCTAACGTCATACTATAGAATTAAAAAAAGGAAGGAGAGAACGAAGTTGACTGAAAAAATGTATACAGTTAAAAAATTCGCGAATTTGACAGGTGTCACAGAA
The DNA here is from genome assembly GCF_018333015.1 of Bacillus sp. J14TS2. Taxonomy (NCBI): domain Bacteria; kingdom Bacillati; phylum Bacillota; class Bacilli; order Caryophanales; family Bacillaceae; genus Bacillus; species Bacillus sp. J14TS2. Next base: position 66,888 of record NZ_BORE01000020.1, read on the forward strand.
CGGACCCTTCAATATTATGATCGCAAAGGAGTACTAACTCCAACTGGTCATACAAAAAATGGATATCGCCTTTATAGCCATAAAGACATATTTAAAATGCAGAAAATATTAACTCTCAAATATTTGGGATATTCCTTAAAAGAGATTATCGACTATCTTTCTATGAATTCATCAACTAGTGTACTCGATACATTATATAAACAGAAAAAGTTACTTGAAAAGAAAAGAGATGAAATTGATCGTATCATTGATACGTTTTCGACAGTTGAACAAGTGATTCAAGATGAAAAGATTGAAAGTGACCTATTGCTAGCTATCATTCATTCCATTCAAATGGAAAATAAACAGAAACATTGGTTATCTAACCAACTTTCTAAGCCAGCTGTTGATCAAGTATTCATGCAACATATGTCTAAAGAAGAAAAAATGGATACCAATCGTGAACTATTAATTGCTATTAATAGATTACAAGGTCTTTATGAGAATGGAGTACCACCGCATAATATAGAAGTTCAGGATTTAATGAAACAGCTAGAAGAGATTTTAAACAAAATTATGGAACCGGAGTATCAAGAGGAACTAGAAAAGTTGAAATCAGAAGAAAGCTCCTTATACCATTTTTCTTTTATCTCAAAAGGATTCCAAGATTACACAGCGGAAGCTTCAAAAATATTAAATCAGAAAAATAACCATAGTACGGAAGAAAGGGATGAACATGAAAGCTAATCGCCTGCACATCCCCATTTTACTTATAATCCTTTCTATTATAATGATAAGCAGCTATATTATTTTGCGTTTAAATAACGTCAATAGCATAGTCGTAATATTATTAACATTAGCTTTAATCATTCTATGTCCATTGAGTATTTATTTCCTTTTGATTTTACCTAGGTCCATACCGAAAATATTATTATATCTATCATTTATTTTATGTTTAGGGGTTTCTTACGTTATTATTCCCTCTTCTCAAAAACATTTTTTCAATCAAATTTTGGTGTGGCTCCTACCCATTGTGCAAATCAGTGTGATTATTTTTGTTGTATATAGTATAGCTAAAGGAATTATTCGTTATAAGGAAATTCATTCAAATGGAAGCTATACCTTTCTTGAGACAACAAGAAAGGTGCTTGAGCCAAAATTAGGAACAGGTTTTTTCTTAGAAGCAGTCATTACAGAAATTAATATTTTCTATTATGCGGTGTTTGTATGGTTTAAAAAGAGAAATATAAGAGGTAGTGAGTTTTTCACCTATCACAAAACATCACAGATTAAAACAATCGTAATCGTATTTTCAATTATTATTGTAATAGAAGGAGCATTGTTCCATTTTGTTATTCAAGGCTGGAGTAATATTGCTGCATGGATTTTTACACTATTAAATATTTATGCTTTATTTTATATGGTAGGCCTTTATAATTCTACACGATTTTTGCCTCATGTTATCAATCAAGACAGGCTCATCATACGCCTTGGCTATCAGAGTAGCGTTGAATTGGATATTGGGAATATAGAAAGCATTAAAAATGCAAAACAAGGCGGAATTGAAGATAAGATACCAAAAGATACTTATTATTCATTGTTAAATATGGACGCTCCACAATATGAAATTATTTTAAAAGATCCGGTTATAATGAACGGTTCTTATGGAAGGAAGAAACAAGTTAAAACTGTTGTTTTTAGATCTGATGAACCAAATAAAATGATTGATCGAATAAATTGGATAAGAGAGCTGTAATGGTCAAGTAGTTTAGTAGTTACAACGAACTAGCCATAGAAAAACTTCCTGCCAAAGTTAATTTTTGGAAAGGTCATACCGCTCCTTTGAATTTACTGTGGCTTCTGATCGAGCACTTTAATCAGCTTTATCAATAAGTAGAGGATGAGTTTATGTTAAAAAAACGTATTGATACTTTAGATTTCTTGCTAGGATTTGCTCTATTAGACATAATACTCGCAAATATCACGTTAATAATATTACCTTTGCAAAGCAATATATCTTTATTCCGTTAATGTTCCGGTTGTTTCGTGTTCATAAATAGTCTGATTCGTGTTAAGTACCTACTTAAAGATGATCTCCCGTAGATGAGGGGATCTTATTTTCAGTTTTTATGCATAATCTACTTTCCGGGTGGTCAGCCATCTACATCACCCCCTGTCAGTCACCTTAAGGTGGTCAAAATCCTTAAAGACTTACGAAATCAATATATACTCAGTGAAACAGTCTCAAAATACACAAAACACCCCTCTACAAAGAAGGGTGTTCAGCAATTGAAATTATAGTGAATAAACCTCCTTCGCAGAGCTTTAGCACTATGCATCCGCCCATATTAAAAACCACCTTAAGTCGATAGTTCCTGTTCACCGTTATAGTTTTTCGATGTTTCTGGGCAGCAGCGTGTCTCCACATAGTAGCAAGGAATCCATATAAGATAGTGTAGTTCTCTAGTATCTTGCTTCTAAAATGTTCAAGTGGATATATCATGATTACATATAATCCACCGTTTTGGCATTTGCTAAGAATCGTAAGCTTATAAACGAATAAATTTGGCAGCGATCAATACAACGAGAATGAAAGCGATAATAAACTGAACCCAATAACCTTTTGTAGATGGACCAATCTCCTTCCTTACCACCGATTTGGAAAGAATCAATTCCATTGTCCAAATGAGCCATAATGCTAGAATACCTTTGATGGCGTATAACCATGGGAATTTAAGCATAATCAACATTCCCAGTCCGGAAACGATCATAATTACATAAAACAGACGTAATATCATTTGCGTTATTCTTTTCCCCACAGGTTTTCCCATCTTTAATAAAATAAAGGATAGGAAAAAAATCAAGATAGTGATTCCCCACAAACTTGCATGCGATTGAAACAACACGTTAAACATCTTTATCATCTCCTCAATGATCTTATAGCTATCCGCTATTAGTTTTTACAGCATCTGCATCCTGTTTCGATACGTTCACGTCATAAATATAAATAGTAATGATAATCATTCTCACTAAAAAAGAGCAAGCTTTACCAATATTTCTTTATCTAAGGTTACATAGTTCAAGAGTTCAGCCATAATGACAGTTATCCGATATTAATTAGAGACAATTCAATAAAGAAAAATCCACTATGGTAAAAACGAGTTCTTATTTTTAGTCCATACGGATTATGCATGAAAATGTACGAGAAGCCTCATAATTCTCCATATGTCTAATAAAGCTAGTAAACTAGCACGCTTGAATAACCATTAGCACCTCTAATGCTGTGTAATGTTTACCATTAAGGGAGTGGATACGGAATTCAAGTATCGATCATCACTCCTGAGTTCTATCACCGCGACAATATTTTCCTGTGGTCGAATCCCAAATGGCTTACACTGTTCTTGATCATAAATCCATTCCGGAAGCATGCGGTGTGCGTGCCACGATTTTGATTTAGCCAGTAATTGAAAGTTCTGGATCAAACAACATATTGCTGCGTAATCCTCTTCCTGCTTGTGGGGATCAGCTTCTTCCTTTGCTACGACCAGAAGGAACCCTAGTGGAGCATCCTCATAAGAAGTTAGGAGTTTACCGGTTGCTTCGCTGCCACTCACATAGATAAAGCGCCACGGTTCTCGTAGTCCGTCGTTTGGTGCCCAGATGGCCTCATTCAGCATTTCTAAAACACTTTGTAAAGTAACACGGAGATGATCTGAATGAATCCGATCAGTTCCACTCATTACGGTCCAATTCTGTTCTGCGGGTGTTCTTCTTCTGTTTCTAGGTTTTTTTTCAAAGTATCCGATGTTTAAAATACCGGCAAATCTTTCACCTTCTTGCAGATCAATTTCCTTGAAAAATGACTCACTTTGAATCATGGGATCCGTGTACCACAGCATCCCTAGGCTATGTTCCCAGCCTAGCAATTGAAAATTTTGCATTATGCTACAGACTGCAGCATAATATTCATCGCTCTGCCTCCGGTTTTCAGCAGATTCTGCAATGAAGACCAAGTGAGCGGGAGTATCTGCTACTTTTTTCGTGACAAAATTAATCATTTTGTTGAGAACGAGTTTTCCGAATTTACTTTCCTTCATTTTAGCTGTCATGCTCTCGGCCAACCTTTGTCGCGATTCATAGGTTCCGTAGTAAATACAACGCCATTGCGGTGTTTCCTCGGCTACGTACAAGCTAGCAGCCTTATTCAGCAAAGAAACGATTAATTCTTTGTCCACCGGAGTTCCATTGAATTTCCGGATGGATCTGCGTTCTCTTATCGTCTTGGAAAAATTCAATATGATCCCTCCACCAAATATTGTTCAGATTAATTCTAGTTCTTGCATGCTGATAAAAAAATCTTGTCGAAACACAGAATTATCTAGAAATCCTTAGCACTCAAGAATCTAAATTAATTAAGCTCGTTCACTAAAACAGAGATTGTCCTTAAATTTTAAAAATTCAACCGACTTAAGGCCGTGGATATAAAATGCTCTGGTTTTATTTTATAATTTAATATTATATTAGTAAGCAGACTGAGCTGAGACACCTGCTTCTACTAATTGAATATTTAAAGATGATAATTTCCATCTTTAAAATATTCATCATGAACAGGGATTTCCTGCTTTTGTGTCAGTAATTTCTCCAAAGCAAGCACAACCATCGCCAATACAACAGTAATGGCCGCAAGAATGAAAGCATTGCTGTATGAAGGATCAGCAGATCCGTTTATTATATTCCATTGTCCGCTGTCGAGTTCAAGAAAACGACTAAATAATGCAGAGCCCATGGCAGCGCCCAAAAAAATCATAAAGGTAAACAATCCTGTACCAATGCCGGTTTCATTTGGTGGCAAAATTTCTGATATGCGATTTGTAAGCGCCGATTGATTGGCAGTGAAGGCTAAACATACAAAAATCAGTAGCACAGAAATCCAAATAGGAGAGGCTCCGACAATCGTGGAAAGAGCTAGAAAAGCAATGGCCATGATCGTAAAACTAAATTGGCTCATAAACCGATTTCCACGTTTGGTAATTATGAGTCCAATCTGCGACCCTAAAATTATCGTCATCAACCCTCCTGGAAATAAAACAAGACCAATCATACTGGTTGACAATTCATTCACTTTTGAAAGCATTAAAGGAAGAATGAAAATCGTCGCCATATAAGCGATAGCGTTTAATAAACCCATGAAGAGAACAAGACTAAAGGGAACATTTTTCAATATGTCAATTTTAATAAACGGCTCGCTTACACGTTGAGCTTGCCAAACGAAAAGAACAAAAGAAACTACGGCAAGGATAAGTAGCCAGGCCGTTACATTAATTCCCATCAGTAGGGACGTAATGGCCAGCATAAATAAAACTGCTCCCACCTTATCAAAACGACTGCCAGTCTTAATTTCCTCTTTTGGTGCGTATTTAAGATAGAAAGGAAGAGTAATTAAACTTAAAAACGACATCAAAAATAAACTGTTCCATCCGAAGAAATCTGTTAAAAATCCACCCATTATCGGACCAATTGCACTACCGAGTGCCACCATGGCAAACACCATGCCAAGGGCATAACCACGTTGTCCATCTGAATAATATCGGGCAGCGGCTACTAGGCTTAATGTAGGAAGAGTCCCTCCTCCGATTCCTTGAAGGATTCGGGCGGCAATGATGAATGAATAGTTCGGGCTCATGAATCCAATCAAGGAACCCGCGATAAAAATAGCCATTCCAATAACAAACAATCGACGAATCGGATACCTATCAGATAATTTTCCAATTGCAACAGCTGCAATACCATTGAACAAACTAAAAATAACTGTAATCCAGCTTACCTCAGAAGTTGTTAAAATAAAAACCTTCCTAAATTCTGGAATCGCAACATTCATCATTGTTACGTTCATTGCATTAAACAACACCATATAGCACATGGAATAAAGTAATAATTTTTGTTTTCTTGTCAATTTTAATCCCTCTTATCTAACTTATTCTTAAAAAAATGAGCCTTAATTTTCTGGAAAGACAAACTTTAAGGGGCAGAGACAACAACCATTAAGGGATTAAGGATATATTCTATATAGATCGTTATCATCTCCCTATTTTGATTAATATAAAACCCCATTCGTTATATATCAAGAACAATTTTTCCCTATCGTAATTTTTGTGGCCTAGGGAAACTCAATAAGATATCAATATACTCCGTTCAAAGATCGGTGTGTCACCTTCCATCGATGAAAGATTATCTTGATTCTGTATTGTTGTTAGTACAACAAAGTTTCAGTCATATTTGGAGTAATCGACATTCCACAATTTGAAGCCTTTAGGATCAGCTATCAACGTTACCTACTCCATTTACCTTTTGTTAACATGTAAACTAATTATTTTAGATAAAACATGATATTCTCCCTTCTTCATTAACTTTTTTTGTTAACAAGTAAACAATATAATATGTAAATAAGGTTTGTCAAATTTTTTTATATTGAAATTGAATAATGTTGAAAAGGTACTGAACTATTGGGAGGGTTGTGAATTTCATTGAGGAATTCAAATTAAATAACCCGAAATTGAATGTCTATGATGAATATGATATGTTAGTTTACAAGTAAACAAAGCTTGATTTTGGAAGTACTTCATAAAGAGGAATGCTTGAACAATGGTTTAAATGGGGATGGCTTGGATGAAGACGAAACCACTATTCCATATGTCCTGTTAATAATTATATTTGATACCCTCCCTGTCCTGCCAAGTTACATTCTACTTTGGTTTTAAGTAACATTTTAAAAAAGGGGTTGCTAAGCATAATGAATTCATCTGATGGACTTAAGCGATTGCTATACGAACGCTTTCTCCATTTTACGCATTTATTTGAACAAATTTCCGCTATCGAAATTGATGAGTTTGTTCATCTCGCACAGTTGCAGGGGATTACCTCATGGCCCAACAATATGACAACTGTTCACGTCATTGATTGTATAGGCAACAATGAGCCAATAAACAACACATCTATTGCTGAGAAAATGAATTTATCCAAGGCGAGTATTTCGAAAATCAGCACTCGATTGATCAAGGAAGGTTATATTAAGCGAAGCAAAATGAACGATAACAAGAAAGAAGTATATTTCTACCTTTCATCAGAAGGCAGACAGGTCTTTGAGGTGCACGCAATGATGCATGAAATGATAGAGCGTAGATTTATTAGTGTATTTGACTCATTTTCGGATTCGGATCTACAGGCAGCACTAAAATTTTTTCAAACAATGATCGAGCAAAAAGACAATATTCTGCAAGGGAACGAAAGATAATAGATTTACAACTTTAAATATAGTTAAAAACAGAACGTCCGGGCATATCCCAAAGGGGAATTTAGTAAAAATCACGTCGTTTATTGGTATCACCCCCCTCCGGATATGCCCTCAAGATAAAACTGTATATACCTAAGAAGGTCATCAATCTAGTTTTAAGATGAAATTCCAGCCGTGAAGAAAAAGTATTAGAGATAGCTTTGCAGGCAAGAGAAAATTTTCATGCCAAGATTAGTCTGGAAATGTAGAAATAAAAACAGCTATATTGACAATATGTTCAATTTTGAGAATGAAAGACTCCGGGTTGAAAAAGTGTGCTTTGTCGCAATTAGAGTATGCTTTAGCCCGAGACTTTATCCCGTACATGATTTTAGTCACTAACATTTATGTGAAAACACACCAGTTTTAACCGATAATAGTTGTCGAGCGATATTTAATTGTAGAAGGGCGATAGTCCGATGGTATGCATAGGTTAATTGATAACCGCGACTTTTTTAGTTCAAGTATTCAGTATTCACAAGGATTGAGACTACCACCTGTAAGCCGACAAGCATCTAACACCTATGGAATTATTGCATGAACTTTCTCATTCAGAAAATTCCTAATTTTACTTCATATCATATTTATTTCGGTATTCGAGAGGACTAATTTTATACATCTCTTTAAAAGCTGCTCCAAATTTACTCTGACTTTTATATCCCACTGCCGAAGCGATATCTCCAATACTTTCGTGAGTCTTAAGTAACATAGAGGCCGCTTGCCTGATACGATACTCTTTCATATACGCTCCTATAGAAGCGCCGTATACCCCTTTAAAAGTAGCCTTTAATGCAGTAGGACTGATGCAATAATGTCTTGCTAGTTCCTCAATCGTAAATCTCTGTTCAAATTGTTCAGTCATCATCTTTTTAATCTGTTTGATAATGTCAACTTCTTGCCGGACATAAAATTTATTCTGCTGCTCTTTAGCTGTATCAAAATAATAAAGGTAAATTAAAATTTCCAGAACCTTCAGCCGGTAATAAGTACTTCTAGCTTCAAGAGGGATTGAATACATACCACTAAAGATATTTTGAATGTCTTCTTTCGCCTGTATAAAAAAACATTCATCGTTTAAAAAAAAGCGGTTAACAAGATCTGGAATATTAATTGGAATATTAGGTAGATATTCCGATAGTTGACCTGTAAACTTATCCAAGTCAATCGTAATGTTTATACCTTTATAGTACTCTAATGGAAATTCAATACAATTACTGTGGTTGTTCATTGTATTCATGAACAAATCACCTTCTCCTATATATTGCAGACATCCATCCTTCATTTTACATTCAGCCCGTCCTTCATGACAGTGATTTAATTCTAAAATGTTTAGGTTTGGGTGAATTGTTGGCATATAGTGGCTTGCCTGAAAGTTAAAGATGATTACCTCAACACCGGGTATTACAGAATAGGCAGATGCAGTACCTTGCCCCTTATCTGAATTCAGCTGATAAACAACATTGTGATTATTTTGTACTAAACTCATGTCTGTATTAATATGTGAAAAAAAGGATCCCTCCATATTATTCATACCTCCCTCGGAACTAATTTTTCCGCTAAATGATAATGTAAATATACACTACTCCAAAAAACAAACACAGACTTTTAGTACTAACCGAATAAATCAATGGTCCCCGTCTGTATTAATAAAATTTAGTCCAATCGGCCAAAATTTTAGTCCAATCGGTCTCACCTTCCAAATTTTGTTGAAAATGAAATATAGTGTCATTATACTCGTATTCAAATACAATCAAACAATCATTTGATTGTATTATACCTTGATTGTATAAAAATAAATGAAAGGAGCAATTGTTTTATGAAAAAAACCTATAAATTGCAAGATGTAGATTGTGGCAGTTGTGCGGCAAAGATCGAACATGGTATTAGCAAGCTGAATGATGTTACCAATGTGAAGGTGAATTTTATGGGTCAAAGAATGATTCTTGAGGCTCCGGATGATAAATTCGATGCCGTTCTTGAACAAGCTAAGAAGATTATAAAGAAAATTGATTCAGATGTGTCGATAGAGGCTTAAGCTGATGGACATATTTCAACGTCGATTCGGTTCATAACGAATAGAGAAAATTATCCATATTCAAATTACACTATTTAAGTCAGTAGCGGTTTTAATGTACAGCCGTTGCTGACTCAAATATGAGGAGGATACGAACATGTCAAAGAAAGAAAAAAAACGGTTGCTGCGTATCCTTATTGCATCTATTGGTTTCGTAGCAGTACTATTTTTAAAGATAGATGGCAATGCTGAATTTCTGATGTATCTTGTCCCGTATCTCATCGTTGGAGGAGATATCCTCTGGAAAGCAGCAAGGAACATTACTCGAGGACAGGTCTTCGACGAGAACTTCCTAATGTCAGTTGCCACAATTGGCGCCTTCTGCCTTGGCGAATATCCAGAAGCTATTGCTGTTATGCTGTTTTTTCAAGTGGGCGAGCTGTTTCAATCCTACGCCGTTTCAAAATCCCGCAGGTCAATATCCGAATTGATGAATATTCGTCCCGAATATGCCAATGTGCTAAGAAATGGGGAATTGATAAAGGTTAACCCGGAAGAAGTGCAAATTAATGAGATTGTTGTGGTAAAGCCTGGAGAGCGAGTCCCCCTGGATGGAGTTGTAACAGACGGTTTCTCTGCAATAGATACTTCAGCTCTAACAGGAGAGTCCGTTCCACGAGAGGTACAGACAGGAGAAGACGTGATTAGCGGTTGTATCAATCAAACCGGTAAATTAACCATTCAAGTAAGCAAAGAATATGGCCAGTCCACAGTAGCAAAAATACTTGAATTGGTTGAGAATTCTTCCGATAAAAAGAGCAAAAGTGAAAATTTCATTACCAAATTTGCCCGGTACTATACCCCATTTATTGTTTTAGCGGCGGTTATTTTGGCCATCATTCCACCGCTAGTCACTGGTCAGCCATTTGATATTTGGTTTGAAAGAGCCCTAATCTTTCTTGTCATTTCCTGCCCCTGTGCTCTGGTTATTTCTGTGCCGCTCAGCTTTTTTGGTGGAATCGGCGGGGCATCCAAATCCGGCGTTTTAGTGAAGGGGAGTAACTATCTTGAAGCTTTGGCCAACACAGAGATGGTCGTGTTTGATAAAACCGGTACGCTAACAAAAGGTAACTTCGTTGTCAGTGAAATATATTCCGACAAAATGACCGATCAGGAGTTGTTGGAATTGGCAGCTTATGTGGAGGATTATTCCAACCATCCCATTGCACAGAGTATCAAAAAGGCATTTGGAAGAACGATTGATCCCTCCCGTATTAAGGATATCGAGGAAATCGCTGGTTATGGTGTGAAATCTGTAATTGACGGAAAGGTCGTGTTGGCGGGCAACGCCAAACTCATGAAACGTGAATGCATATCCTACAACGATTGGAAACTTGTTGGGACTGTAGTTCATCTAGCCGTTAACAATGAGTACATGGGATATATCCGTGTTGAGGATGAAATTAAACAGGACGCTTCATATGCTATTACAGCTCTGAAATCGTCAGGAATCAAGCAGACCGTCATGCTTACTGGTGATGCCGATGCGGTGGGGAAAAAGGTTGCTACTACGCTTAGACTAGATAAAGCATATACTGAGCTATTGCCTGCGGATAAGGTTGAACACGTAGAAGAGTTAATGAAGCAGAAAAATGCAAAAGGAAAACTGGCCTTTGTCGGTGACGGCATCAATGATGCTCCCGTTCTTGCACGCGCAGATATCGGAATTGCTATGGGAGGCTTGGGGTCAGATGCAGCGATTGAAGCTGCTGATGTTGTAATTATGACCGATGAGCCATCCAAAATCGCCACAGTGATGAAGATAAGCCAAAAGACACTCCGTATCGCTAAACAAAATATTGTTTTTGCTTTGAGTGTCAAAGGAATTGTACTTATTTTGGGAGCGTTGGGCATGACAACGATGTGGGGAGCGGTATTCGCTGATGTTGGAGTATCCGTCATAGCAATTCTCAACGCAATAAGAGCACTAAATGTTAAAAAATTCAACAAGCCGATACAAATATTTGAAAAACAAGGGAAAGGAAGTCGGCAAAAGGCAGTGGCGTAATGTAATAGAGGGGCGTTACCAGAGATCTTTGTAAGTAATACTCCCCCTCTAAAGTCCTTTCAACGGACAACTCATTTTAAAAAAATCATCTACCATTTGATGAACCAAACGAGCTTTTTCGCTGTCAGCGAGTGAATAGTAAACTTCTTTCCCAACACGTCTGCTTTTGATTAATTCATGTAACTTTAACGTTTTCAAGTGATGAGAAACGGATGCGGGGCTCATACCAAGAGCAGCTGAAATATTGTGTCCACATTCTTCGCAATGACAGAGTAACCAAAGGATTCGAAGACGCGAGCCGTCACATAGCTGTTGGAAAACAGCAGCCCCATCCAGAAAAAATTGGACATCGGGCATACACTTTAAAACATAGCTTAAATCTTGACCGTGATCGTGCAGCATTTCCTTGTTTTTTATCGTCGCCACTCCTTTGATAAAACAATCATTTGATAAAACAATCATTACATTAAAGTCTATGCATTACCTATGCTCTTGTCAAGAACATGCTTTTGGACATTTAAATTTCTTTACCTAAGTATTTTCCGTAAAAAATAAAGGGGTATCTGGCCTTCTAATGATGATATACGTACTTCATATATGCTCACAATAACTTTTATGTAGTTTTCTAAGACTTCGTAATCTCTAAAACGAAATAATATTTTATAAATATTTGATAGAGTGACATAGCTAGATAACTAGTAGGAGAAATTCATCGGAGAGAGGAAGAGTAATACATGTATAAGTTGGTTTTGATTAGACATGGAGAAAGTAATTGGAACAAAGAGAACTTATTTACAGGTTGGATGGACGTAGACTTATCGGATAAAGGGGTACAGGAGGCTCATTATGCCGGCAGACTACTTAAGGAAAAACAATTCATATTTGATGTGGCCTACACCTCATACTTGAAACGAGCTATAAAAACACTAGATTATGTGCTTGAGGAAATGAATTTGCTGTGGATACCTGTATACAAATCCTGGCAGCTTAATGAACGTCATTATGGTGCGCTTCAGGGATTGAATAAAGTAACTACTGCTATAAAATATGGAGAAGAACAGGTTGAATTATGGCGTAGAAGTTATGAGGTATTGCCTCCTACCCTGACAAAGGACGATGAACGTTATCCAAGATATGATGTTAGATATCGTGACATTGATGACGAACATATTCCATTGGCTGAAAGTCTTAAGGAAACAGCTTTTCGAGTCAAAGATTATTGGGATAAGGAAATTGCACCACAGATCAAAGCAGGTAAAAATGTAATTATTGTTGCACACGGCAATAGCTTGAGGGCATTAATCAAAATTCTAGATAACCTCAGTTCGGCGGAGGTTGTTGATTTGAATGTACCAACAGGTATTCCGCTAGTATATTCGTTAGATAAACACTTACGTCCCGTAGAGAGTCATTACCTTGGAAGCACAAAACTTATAAAGTAAGGTACAGCGCAAGTTGTTAAGCTAGACAGAGTGATTAATTTAAGTTGGACTCCACCGTCAATGCTGAATTTTCAAACCGCTTTTTGGGGTCGCCGAGGTATTCGTAGTTAAGATGGTCAGCTTTAGGAGGGAAAGATCATCTAAAACAGTTTAAGTAAATCCCGTTACATGAAAATACTTTGTAGAGCGCTTACTAACTTCCTGGACTTGAAGCTTTTATCCTTACTGCTTCGTATTATATCGTTCCAATTTTTCACGAGGGCCCACCAATCGCCGTGAGAAGCGGTATCTACCGATGACGAAAAATGTCTCTCAGTCGAGCAAATACAATATGCCACTAGCCGTAATTCTGTAAATTTTTCGAAGCGGACGATAAGACTCTTGTTCAATGGCTTGCACCTCAATAAATCTAGACTTTCCCATTTCGATAGAATGGATAATTTTGCTGTTGATTTGCTACTTTATTTAGTATCCTCTTAACGGTTCTCGTGCTAATAATCCTAATAATTAGATATTATTCATAAAATTCTCCTCTTTCAGGCTCTGGGTTTATATACATTGATTTAGATAGGTTATTTTTAACATAAAATAATAATTGACACCCAAAATCATATAGGTTATATTTAACATAGATTAAAATTAACATATAATGAGGAGTGTATTATTGTGAAACTTATTTTTAAAGATCAGACTTTTTCATTCGAATTGCTTCGGACAATGGGTTACACTGCTTTTGGAGGGGCGGACATAGGTGAATGCCTATCTACTGCCTATCGAATTGAAGAAGGTAATTTTGAAAGTTGGTATGAGGAATGGCTAAAGACTGCAATCAGGGTTCATCGGGAAGCTGACGAAAGCAGCAAGCATGGCAATAAGAGTAGCGCAAGAGACTTTTATTTACGTGCATCGAATTACTACCGTACAGCCGAATTTTTCCTCCATGGCAATCCGGAGGATAAACGGATCCTGGAAACGTGGAGATTGAGTCAAAGCACGTTCAGACACGCGCTTACTTTACTCGATCATCATTGGGAGATTGTTACTATTCCTTATGAAGACACGGATTTGCCTGGTTACTTGTATTTAGCAGGAGATCAGCCTGCTCCTACCCTAATTGTTCACGGTGGATATGACTCCACCGCAGAAGAGCTTTATTTCCAAGTTGTTATCTCTGCTTTAGAAAGAGGGTATCATTGCTTGGTATTCGAGGGGCCAGGACAAGGAGCTGTTATACGTGAGCAACAAATTCCATTCAGACATGACTGGGAGGCTACCGTAACACCAGTGGTCGATTACCTGACCAAGCGTCCTGAAGTTATCTCTGACAAAATCGCATTAATGGGTATCAGTTTAGGTGGTTATTTGGCTCCGCGCGCGGCTGCTTATGAACACAGGCTTGCTGCATGCATAGCAAATGACGGCCTATTCTCCTTCCAAGTGGGGGAAATAGCTGCGGCATTAGGCGGAAAAGAAAATGGAGAACTCAATTTTAATTCACCGGAAATGGATAATTTTATTGCGTCGATTATGGCACAAAATACAAGTATTCGATGGGGAATTGAAAATGGACAGTTCACTTTTTCAGCAACTAATCTGGAAGAGCTGGTGCACAAAACGGAGCCTTTTACCTTAGAAGGCGTTGCTGGGAAAATCAAGTGTCCGGTACTCGTTTGCGAAGCTGAACATGATCATGCCTTTGCAGGACAACCCGAACAATTGTACAAATCTTTAAGAAGTTCCAAAACGTATATGAAGTTTACTGCTGAAGATTCTGCTGAAGAACATTGCCATTTTGGAGCATTAAAATTGGCTAACCACCGCATATTCACTTGGTTAGATCATGTTTTGAATAATATACCAACATCAGAAAAAGTCACTTCAAGCTTTGCAAGCCTAGAAAGATAGAGTAGGTAATTCTTTCGCTCATTTTTCATAGCAAGCATACAAATATAATCAAACTGATATTCAATCCTTGTTTAAAAAGAAGATGGTTTCATTTTGCTCCCCCCTTCGTTTCATGAAAGGAAGTGAGCCTTGCTCTTTCACAGTTACCCTCAATGTGAAAAAGAGGATTTGTTGCATTTCTGAAAAAAATATGAAAAATATCTTTCCATACAAAAACACACATAAGACGGTGGTTACCCCTAAAAGTTAGAGTTTTATTATCAGCTGATTGGCTGGATTGAGTTCGATATTCGACTGGACTCAATCCAACCAACTCTCTTTTGCTCGTTCATGATTATACCAGTAGTATATTCTTCAATCTGTTTTTTTAAATTCTTCATAAAAAAGAGTAAGGTGGGCTAACTACCTTTCAGTTTGATGTCCCCGCTCCCCAAAACTTACTACTTTTGACGGTACTGAGAGAAAGGAAATTACTAAAAAAATTCTCAGCATAAAAGAAAAACCTAAAAGACTAAACACCCACTTAGCGAATATGCTGAATGGTTGTTTAGTTTTTCATTAGTCTGCTGTTAACTTATTTCCCTTTATTCAACAATAGTCAGCAATAGGTAAGTTTTTGAAGTAATCTCTGACTTTCCCTACTCACACGCGTTCCGCGCTCCATCTAACTTCATATACTAGACTATAAGTTCCTCGTTACTCTTAAACAAGAAGATACTTGATGTCTAAGAGCCCGCACTGTGGAAATCCCCACATTGAGCGCTTCCTGATAAAAAAATATGAAGCTCCTATTTCTGCAATATAGAACGTTTTGTTTGTAATCCTTTTAATTTCTCAACAAACAAAATAAGCCACCACTTTCATTCACTATTAATTTCGACCATAAATCCTCCAGGAGCATTGACATAAAAGGTATAACCATGGGCGTGCCGCGGAGGATCTACATCATACCCATCCTCTTTCAAATGCTGATTGATTTGGTCTACCTGCTCTCTACTTTCCTGTGGGAATCCAATATGGAAACTTTTCGGATAATGGACGTCCTTTCCCTGCATTAAAGTCAGCACGAAACCATCGTCATCAAGCATTGCTACAAATCCGTTTCCTAGACTTCCCCCTAATGTCATACCAAAATAATTTTCTAAAAATTTTCGAGCGGCAGTCACATCGGTAACAGTAAGGTTGAGGTGGTTAAGTTTCATTTTTACCATCCTTTCTTCATCATGTACTACATTGCATTGATATTATCTTTATATTACAATCTATTGCATATAAATAAAAATATATATTTAGGAATATATATATTCCTTCAAGTATATCAATTAAGGAGTTATATCCTATGGAGTTATTACAGCTACATTATTTTCGTACCGTCGCTAGACTGGAACATATGTCAAAGGCAGCTGAAGAACTTCGAGTTGCGCAACCTGCCCTTAGCAAAACCATCTCTAGGTTAGAAAAGGACCTGGGGGTCCCGTTATTTGATCGACACGGAAGAAAAATTCGACTAAATAAGTTCGGTAAGGCCTATTTGAAGAAAACTGAAGTAGCGTTAGGCGCTCTTGAAGAAGGGCGTAGGGAACTCTCTGATCTTTCGGGGGCGGAACGGGGAAGTATTTATTTGGCAACCACTACCTTGGATCGTCTTTCCGACCCCGTGGGTAGGTTTCGTTCGCTTTATCCCAAAGTCAGTTTTCGTATTACTCAGACCCCAATGGAAGAAATGGAACTAATGCTGGAAACTGGCGAGGTCGATTTCTGCTTTACCTCCATGCCAGTAAAACGTCCAGGAATTCAAGAATTTCCTTTATTGGAGGAAGAAATCTTTTTGGCCATACCACCGGAACATCGATTTAGGAACAAAACAAGCATTTCCTTAAGTGAACTAAGGAATGAGCCATTTATTTCTTTCAAAAAGGGCACCCATTTCCGTAAGATAAATGATAGCCTTTGCCAGGAGGCGGGATTTGAACCGAATGTCGTGTGCGAGGTTGACGAACCCTTAGCCATCATTAGCCTTGTACGCGCTGGTCTTGGGGTGGCGTTTGTAGGGACATGCAAATCGCGTGATGACTCACCGATTTCTTCTACAATGTCTCACCAATCAATGCCCATTGCCCCCTGTAAAACGGATGACGGTTCACCGATTTTACTGCATATCACCCCCCTTTGTCAGCGGATCTTTCAGCTGGCTTGGACTGAAAACCGTTACCAATCAAGGGCAGCATCTAACTTTCGAGATTTTCTTGTTCGGTATTTCGAAAAATAATAGAAGATCTCATTATCACAAAAAGAGCCCTTTCTACCTGATCCTCAGCAGTAGAAATAATCAAGCCTCTTCTACCATCAGTGGCCCTTACAAAAACTGTTCGAGGTTAGTGCAAAACAGCCTTGATGCAGGGTTAGTAAAAAAGCTTGGTCAAAGTGGCGGGCTTATGGAACTTGGTTCAGAAAAAGTTTAGGCATGTTTTGAGATTCTTCAAAACACGCCCTAAACTGGTGAGGAATTCTTGTGAAAAAGTTTGATTATTTTCTGCTTTTGATATTCAATAGTGCCTATTCCCAAACTACACCCTTTTCGTGAATAAAGATTACTGCACAAGTTTTCGACCTGTTACAATTTTTATAGGAGGAAACATGAGATAATGTGGACCAACTAGCTTTACATCCGTGACTTCAAATTCTTTAAAGATTTGCAAATATTCCTTAACGTGTTGAAAATCGAGAATAGCAAATTGACCACCTGGTTTTAATACCCGAAGAACCTCTCCCAGCGCTTGACATCTTTCTTCCCGATCATAAATATTATGGATTGCAAGACTTGATACAACCACATCAAATGTTTCTTTGTCAAACGGCATCCTACGGGCATCACCAGTTACTATTTCGATTTTTTCAGCGACGCCTTCTATTTTTGCGTTTTTCCGTGTAACATCTGGATGATTACCAGATTGATCATAAGAATTCCAAATATCCATACCAAACACTCTACCTGTTATTAGTCTTCTAGCAGTAGCGTTCATTACTAACCCTCGACCACATCCGATATCAAGTACCTTCTCATTACCTTGAAATGTTATTAAATCCAACAATCTTTCTCGTTCACGCAATTTCCCAACCTTACTACTCCAATACATATAAATTCCTTCCAGTAATCCAATCAAAAATGTAATTCCGAAAATCACGCTCAGTGTCAGACCTAACCAACGCCAATCACCTTGGAAAAGCCAAAAAGAAATGATACTTAAAATAAGCATTACAACACTAAGAATGGACAAATTCCGTATTACAACTGGTGCATCAACTCCGTAATTAGGTTTAATTGGCACCTTTCCCATATTTCCCCTCCACACTTTGTAAATTCCTAACCTTGCTTTATAAAATCACGTTCATTCGTCAATCCAACCGATAGCCGAAGTTCAACAACCAATTTTAGTATCCATCTTATTCAAAGGTTGCCAGCTTGTTTTTAAAAGACAGGAGAATCGGTAACAAGTTTTTGAACAATCTCTTACATATGATCAATCTTTATTCAATTTCTCCTACTCATTCTCTTTAGTAAGAACCGCTTTAAGACGCTCACTAGTCTTTGGTTGTTCTTTCTTCATTGATTGGGTCATAAAAAACTCCGCAACCTTCGGGACACCCCCGACTTCAATAGTGAAATATACGCGACAAGTATTCCCAGATATCGTTTCAATCCGATAGGTTTCGCGGAATTTTTCGCGCTCCTCAGGAGGAGTTGCCAAGGTGAATAGACGATCTTGCTCATATTCCGTCACATACATTGTTTTTTCGCTCTTGTAACCGGAGTATTTGCCAGCTTCAAAGTAGCTCGACCCTAGCCGAGCAGGACCTTCTGGTATAACCTTCGACTCAAGGATGCCTTTTACCCATTCATTTCGTGCCTCCAGGTCGGTAATACGAGCAAAAACTGTTGCTGTCGAAAATTCAAATGTGTCAATATATTCAAAGGTAGCCACCTCTATCTGCCTCCCTTTATTTTATGTTCACTATGAAAGAGTAGTTTCGAGAGTGCCTGTGACAATTCGCCTTCACATTCCTGCACATCTCCATTCGAACCTCTGCTTCGCCACCCGACGAATCCGTCAGGGCGCACAAGTACAGCACCGGTACGAGTAACTCCATATGCATCACAAAACGCGTTCTCCTGATCGATGAGATCTCCCGCATGGGTGCCAATCCAATAAACGTCTAAAAGGAGACGTAATTCATCACTCATGCATTTTGCAGCATTTAGCCAGTTCTGTCCCTCGGGTCCTACAAGTAAGACGAAGCAAGACCCGAACAAATCCAGTATCGAAATCTTTTCATCTTGATGTTGAAGCGCAACGTGGGGTGCCCGTGTCCCCGGTTGTCCCGTCCAAAACTCCGGTCGCTGGACAAGCGGCAGGTTCTCATCATTTTCCTGTACGATTGCTCCTACGTTATACCGGAAACCCATATTAATTGCTAAAGTATCAACCGTGATCCCTTCTGATCCTTCATTAAAGCGTTGCTGGGAAAGCTGGGTCACCTGTTCCACTGTAAAATCCGCCAATGGACGACGTTCCATATCATAGGTATCTAGTAATTTTTGTTTAGCCTCACCACGCAGAACAGCAGCAAGTTTCCAAGCAAGATTTTGCGCCTCGGCGATTCCAGTATTCCCTCCAAGAGCACCAGTAGGTGGCTGGGCTCGGGCAGCATCACCAACAAGGAACACACGTCCTTGCTGAAAGCGATCGGAAATCCGTGCGACCATCTCCCAAGGGAGAATTGTTTTGACTTGCACTGGGAAATTAGGAATTCCGATGGCTGCCTGAATAAGGGGCAGGCAACGGTCCTTGGTAAAGTCATCAACAGCCTCTTCATCGGGATCATAGGGAACGTCTAGCCGGAAAACATCTGGACGCACGATCGATCCCGGATAAGCAGTAAGCGCGCCGGCCACGGTGTCGTTAGCTAGAAAGCACATGACAGCCTCCCGATTGCGAAATTCCTCCATTAATCCAGTCGCTCCGAAGAGAATACTGATGTTATGTCCAAGGCCATCTGCTCCATGATGACCGATTCCAAGCTTCTTCCTAATCCTGCTCCGACTACCATCGGCTGCGATCAGATACTGTGCTCGCACCCGTCGTTTTGTTCCGCTAACTATGTCTTGAATAGTGGCTGAAACGCCATCCACATCTTGCTTAAAATCGACAAGCTCAGTTTCATATCGAAGTTTCCCCCCAGCCTCTGCTGCAAGCGCAGGCAGAACTGATTCCAATACGTCCTGAGCGATAAGGCTCCCTTTTACTGGACTGGCATCGGTAAAGTATGCACTGAAATCTTCCATAAGATTATCGATTGGCTCCTCTACTAGACTCTCGGCAAGTGGGACATTGCTGCCCAGCGAGAACGCTGGTTCAACTCGACGAATGGCGGATTCAGCTCCAACAGTACGGAAAATTTCCATGGTCCGTGCAGTCAGACTAGCCACACGCGGATGAATCGAAGTGCCGGGATGGCGCTCGACAAGCAGCGTATCAATTCCCTGCCGTGAGAGCAATAGAGACATAGAAAGCCCTATCAAACTTCCCCCGACAATAAGAACAGGGGTTGCCTCATCGTATTGAGGAGAATTGCAAAAGTTACTGTTCATAGAAAACCCTTCTTTCATAAGTAGGCATTTTTAAATAAAGTACGATTGACCATATAAACAAATATCTTTTATCTTGCTAAACAGGAAGTTAGTATCTGGTCCCCTGCATAGGTAAGGCACACAAATACCTACTTTTTTAGTAAGACTTCTCAATCCTCTGTCAATAATCACAACATAATACTTTTTATTAGGCTCTTCTCTCTTCCTCTTTCCTAAAAAAACAAGTTTTTGCTGGCATTCCTCCTTCTTATCTGTTATTATTCATAATAAATCTTATTAAATTGATTAACGAGTAAATAAGTATCTTAGCAACTAAGATACTTAGATTGTAAGGTAGGTGTTCTCAAATGTCAACCCAATTTTTTAAACGTGACGAATTAATTGATGACTTGCTCAATCAAGTGAAGATTTCAAGTACATCAACTATTTTTTTTCACCAAGCTATCGCTAAACATCTCGGACTGAATCAAACAGATCACAAATGTTTGGAACTATTACATCGAAGAGGATCATTGACTGCTGGTGAACTTGCTGAAGAAAGCAACCTGACCACTGGTGCGATTACGGGAGTGATTGACAGATTGGAGCAAGCTGGATTCGCCCGCCGGGTTAAAGATCCCAATGACAGAAGACGCTTGCTGGTTGAGCTTGTTCCAGAAAATATAAAGGTGATTGAGGAGCTATTCGAATCAATCTCGCAGTGGACGGTACAACTTTTGGATAAATACACTGACGAAGAACTAAGTATTATTCTCGATTATGTTTCCCGGAGCACAAAGATGACTATGGAATGGACAAAAACACTCCAAAAAAAAGAGTAATATCCTCGTGAATTGGCCGATTTTGCCACGATTAGATCAGAAATTCATGATTTTCTAATCTGACATTCAGTGAAGCCAGACTAACAAATTAAAAAGTTTGAACATCAGATCCTCAATGGAGCTGTTGCACAATCAGGTAACTGATCGTGCAACAGTTTTTTTGTGCACAAAAAAACAGACCACAAAGGGTCTGCTCTCGTGTATTATTAATTTATGACAAGTAAAAAAATAACACAACCCCAGT
>NZ_BORE01000021.1:0-86040 GCF_018333015.1 Bacillus sp. J14TS2
CCGTCCGCCGCTAATCGTCAAGGAGCAAGCTCCTATCTGATCCGCTCGACTTGCATGTATTAGGCACGCCGCCAGCGTTCGTCCTGAGCCAGGATCAAACTCTCATAAAAGTGTTGTTTCCTACTCATTTGCTGGCAATGGTTTAGAACCATTTATCCAATATTTATTGACGTTCGTTTCGTTCAGTTTTCAAAGATCAAACTTCGTTGCCTTTATTGGCGACTTTTCTATGTTACCAAATCGCATTCCCAATGTCAACAACTTTTTTTAATTTCTTTGTTCCTTGTTTTAAGGAACGATTATTAATATACCATCGTTTTTTTAAGTATGCAACATTTATTTTAATTATTTTTCAAAAATATTTCAAAGGCATGGACAAAACTACGTTACCATGCCTCTGGTAATGGGCAAACAGTTAATCTTTCTTTCTCATTAACGGGAATAAAAGAACATCACGAATAGATGGAGCGTTAGTTAATAACATGACCAAACGATCAATCCCTATCCCAAGTCCACCAGTTGGTGGCATACCATATTCTAATGCTTCCACAAAATCCTCATCCATTTCATGCGCTTCATCATTACCTTGCTCACGCTCAAGCAACTGGCTTTCAAAGCGTTCCCTTTGATCAATAGGATCATTTAATTCGGTAAAGGCATTGGCATGTTCTCTACCTACTATAAATAGTTCAAATCGATCTGTGAATCTCTGATCTTCGTCATTCTTTTTTGCCAAAGGAGAGATATCGACTGGATGTCCATATATAAACGTTGGCTCAATAAGTTTTTCTTCAACTCTTTGCTCAAAAAACTCATTGACAATATGTCCAAAGGTCATATGCTCAGTTATTTCAATCCCATTTTCTTTTGCCAATTGTTTTGCTTCGTTGTCGCTCATTTCTTTCCAAAAGTCAACACCTGTATATTCCTTCACAGCATCCACCATATGTAGACGGCGCCATCTTGGTTCTAAATGAACTTCATAGTCCCCATATTGAATTGTTGTTGAACCAAGAACTGCTTTTGCCACATGTGCAATAAGGTTTTCCGTTAATTCCATAATATCTTCATAGTCGGCGTATGCTTCATAAAGTTCAATCATGGTGAACTCTGGATTATGTCTAGTCGATACACCTTCATTTCTAAACACGCGACCAATTTCGTAAACTTTTTCTAATCCACCAACAATCAGGCGTTTCAAATGGAGCTCAATCGCAATTCGCATATAAAACGGCATATCTAAGGCATTATGATGGGTTTCAAATGGACGTGCTGCCGCCCCACCTGCAATCGCATGTAACATCGGTGTTTCTACTTCTAAGTACCCTTCCTCATCTAAATAATGCCTGATTTCATGCAAAATCTTACTTCTTTTAATAAATGTTTCCTTGCTTTCCTGGTTTGTAATCAAATCAAGATAGCGTTGACGATAGCGCTGTTCAACATCTTTTAATCCATGGAATTTATCAGGTAGCGGCCGTAAAGCTTTCGTTAATAAAGTAAAATCCGTCACTTTAACGGATAGTTCTCCTACCTTTGTTTTAAACACTGTACCTGTAATGCCAACCAGGTCACCTAAATCAACGGACTTAAAAAGCTCATACTGTTCTTCTCCCACACTATCTTTCCGCACATAGATTTGAATTTGCCCTTGTAAATCTTGAATATGAGCAAACCCAGCCTTTCCCTTTCCACGTTTCGTCATCACCCTACCAGCAATTATCACTTCAATTGCTTTTTCTTCTAATTCTTCTTTAGAAAATTCATCGTAAGAACTCTTAATCGATTCTGTATCATGGGTGCGGTCAAATCGTTTCCCAAAGGGATCCATGCCGTTCTCCCTCAAGGTTTGCATTTTTTCACGTCTCACCTGTAATTGGTCATTCAATTCTTCTTGACTCATTAAAAACACTCCAATCTAATTTAAAACTCTAATTTTTCCATTAAAGCTACAGTTATCTCTTTATACGAAAAATGAAATCAATCATCTGATTCTTACACAAAAACAACTGCCAGCGTCTACCGGCAGTATGGCTCTGTTATCCCGCTTGCTTATCGCTTATCGCCGCATCTTCAGATATAAAATCTAATAATTGCACTAACTCATCTCGGGTAAGACATTGATTGATCGCATTTCTAATTTTTGCATTTCCATTAATTCCCTTTAAGTACCATGCAGCATGTTTCCTCATTTCTCTCACTGCTATGTTCTCACCTTTGAGGGAAATTAGGCGATCTAGATGTAGCTTACACACATCCATCTTTTCCTGAACAGAGGGTTCACCAATTAATTGACCAGTCTCTAGATATTTAACGGTTTGATAGATCATCCACGGATTTCCAAGCGCCGCCCGTCCGATCATCACACCGTCTACACCTGTTTCAACTAGCATTCTTTTTGCATCTTCAGGTGTTTTCACATCTCCATTCCCAATTAAGGGTATGTTGATTGATTGTTTTACCTTACGGATAATATCCCAATTAGCTTCTCCTTCATACATTTGCACTCGTGTTCTACCATGCATGGAAACAGCCGAACCACCGGCATTTTCAACGGCTTGTGCATTTTCAACCGCAAAGATATGTTCTTCATCCCAGCCAATTCTCATTTTGACTGTGACTGGTTTGTCCACTACTTTCACGACAGAAGAAACCATATCATAGATTTTATCGGGATTAAGAAGCCATCTAGCTCCCGCTTCACATTTAATAATTTTATTCACGGGGCATCCCATATTAATATCAATAATATCAGCATTTGTATTTTGATCAACAAAGCGAGCCGCTTCTACTAAAGTATCCTTTTTTTCACCAAAAATCTGTAGAGATAAAGGTTTCTCGCGCTCGTCCATATAAAGCATATTCATCGTTTTCTCGTTTTTATGAACGATCCCTTTATCACTGATCATCTCAGCGCAAACGAGTCCTGCACCAAATTCTTTTACGGTTAAGCGGAAGGGCGAATTACAAACACCCGCCATCGGTGCGAGAACAACTTGGTTCTTCATCTCAATATCAGCTATTTTTAACATCCATAACTCTCCTATTCCATCCGCTCATCTTCTGGTGTAAGTTCCTCAACAGAAACACCCAGTACCTCTGATATTTTACGTAGCATATGATCAGTCGGCAAACGGGTGCCGCGTTCAATTTCTCCAAAAACGGAAACGGAAATTCCTAAGCTTTCCGCAAGCCTTTCTTGTGTAAAACCTTTTAATTTTCGAAAGGCGCGAATGCGTCTTCCCCATTTATCTGTTTCCATAACCGAACTCCTTCTTTATCAGGTATTTCGTTCAGAACTTCAACTAAAGGGGCGTTTGAACTTGGAAGGACAAGACTACTGTCAATTTCCATTAAAGGAATAAGGACAAAAGCCCGCTCATTCATACGCGGATGGGGAATTTGTAAATCCTCCATCATAATATTTTCTTTATTATACAATAAAATGTCAAGATCGATAACCCTTGGACCCCACTTAAACTCGCGAATTCGTCCAATCTCCCGTTCCACTTCTAAACAAAGAGTTAGTAATTGATGTGGCGATAAGGCGGTTGACAGCTTTATGACCATATTAAGAAATTGACTTTGGTCTGTATATCCGATCGGTTCTGTCTCATAAATGGAGGAAAGCTTCTCAATTTGAAGTTCGGGATAGTTCCTTAAAATTTGGATCGCTTGGTTTAAATATCCTAGTCGATTTCCTATATTTGATCCCAAAGATATAAATGCCACATTTTCCATTACACTTTCTCCCTTGTAATCTCCACAGCAACTGAATGGTAATGTCCTGGAATAGGGGGGTCTGGCTTTATGACCTTTACCGTAACACGCTGGATTAATTGATATTGATCTAACAAAACAGACGCTACCTTCTCTGCAACAGCTTCAATTAATTCATATTTTTCTGTTTCCATAATTCGCTTGCAATCTTCATAAACATCCGCATAATTAATCGTTTGAGCTAGGTCATCGTTCTGACCTGCTTCTCTAAGATCACTTTCTATAATCAGATTTAAAACAAATCTTTGCCCTAATCGGTTCTCCTCCGGAAGTACACCGTGGTAACCATAAAATTCTAACTCATTTAAATAAATCTTATCCATTATTTTCACCCCTTTGGACTAAAACATCCATCATAGCGGCCATTCTACTCATTTCCTTTACATCATGGACACGCACCATATGGCAACCCTTTTGAATCCCATAACAGACTGTAGCACCTGTACCTTCCACTCGTTCATCAACAGGTAGATCTAGAGCCTCACCGATCATTCTTTTACGAGAAGTCGCTAATAGGACTGGATAACCAATCCCTACTAATTTATCTAGATTTCTCATCATCTCAATGTTCTCGTTATAATCCTTTGCGAAACCAATCCCGGGATCTAAAATAATATTCTCATCCCGAACCCCAGCCTTTTTTGCAATAGAAATACTTTCATATAGATCTTGAAGTACATCACGGATAAAAGAGGTATAGTTTCGATTGTCACGATTATGCATGAGAATAAGCGGTACTCCACTCTTCGCAGCAACACTAGCTATCTCCGGATCCTTTTTTGCTCCCCAAATATCATTGATTATTGTTGCACCCGCCGCTACAGCCCGCTCTGCAGTGGATGCTTTATATGTATCAATGGAAATAGGCACCTGAACTTTATCTGCTAAAGCTTCAATAATCGGAACCACTCTAGCTATTTCCTCATCACCAGATACTGGATTATGTCCAGGTCTTGTTGATTCTCCACCAATATCAATCATATCGGCCCCATTTTCTACCATCTCCGCTACATGTTGTAGCGCCTGTGCCTCTTTATTAAAACGCCCACCATCTGAGAAAGAATCTGGTGTCGCATTTAAAATCCCCATAATAAGCGTTTTATTTGTAAAATCCAATGTATGTTTCCCGCATTTTATTTTCAACTCAAACACCTTCTCATTCAAACATATACCATCAGTCTACCCTTAAAAGTTATTTTTGAAAAGAACTCCTGCGTAAGGTTGTTTAAAATAAATGGGGTTCTTCGGACGTGAATGGGGTTCTTCGGACGTGAATGGGGTTCTTCGGATGTGAATGGGGTTCTTCGGATGTGAATGGGGTTCTTCGGACGTGAATGGGGTTCTTCGGACGTGAAAAAAACTTGGTGCACGAAGCACCAAGTCTTTTCTTATTTAATCATCAAATTGGTAAAGAGGAGTACTTAAATAACGTTCTCCATTACTTGGAATAACAGCTAGCACCTTCTTACCCTTACCGAGTTCCTTTGCTACCTTTAAAGCTGCCGCTACTGCGGCGCCCGAAGAAATACCGCCTAGTATGCCTTCCTCGCGCGCTGTTCTTCTCGCCCACTCAAAAGCTTCTTCATTTTTAATTTTAATGATTTCATCATAAACTTTAGTGTCTAAAATCTTTGGAACAAATCCAGCGCCGATTCCTTGAATTTTATGCGGCCCCGCTTTTCCTCCTGATAAAACTGGAGAATCCTCTGGCTCTACAGCATAGACTTTGATAGTTGGATAGTGTTCCTTCAAAACTTCGCCAGCTCCTGTAATTGTACCACCTGTACCAATACCTGCTATAAAACCATCAAGTTGATCACCCATTTGCTCAACAATTTCTCGTCCAGTTGTCAAACTGTGAATCTCCGGATTAGCCGGATTTTCGAACTGTTGAGGAATGAAATAACCATGCTCTTTCGCCAACTCATTTGCCTTTTTAATTGCTCCGTTCATTCCCTCTGCTCCAGGAGTTAAAATCAAATCGGCACCATATGCTTTCAATAGATTACGTCTCTCCATACTCATCGTATCTGGCATAACAAGCACGGAGCGATATCCCTTTGCAGCCGCAACCATTGCCAAACCAATTCCTGTATTTCCACTTGTTGGCTCAATGATTGTGTCGCCCGCTTTTAACTTTCCGCCTTTTTCAGCTGCTTCGATCATCGCTAAAGCAATACGATCTTTTACACTACTTCCAGGGTTCATATACTCCAATTTTAAATAGATATCTGCACTATTTTCATCTGTTAATCTGTTTAGTTTCACAATCGGTGTATTTCCAATGAGATCGGTTATCGAATTCGCTATATTTGCCATCTTCCCACCTCTAATTCCTAGTATTTTTATAGGTTTATTTTAGGATACCACGCTGATCACATAAAGTCAATAAAGTGATAGGTGAAAATCATGTTCTTCTAGGGGTTTTTGAGTTCACTTTTCCGCTTATTGATTACGAAATTGAGACGGCGATAAGCCGAATCTGTCTTTGAACACACGGTGAAAATAAGTGTAGCTACGGAACCCACTGTTGTGGGCGATTTCCTCCAGTGTCATCGTCGTATGCTTCATCCGATCAACTGCCCCGGACAGACGAATTTCTAAAGCATAGGACATGATCGTTTTGCCATAATACTCTTTGAATACGTGGGCAGCTCGTGATGCACTTAAGTTAACATGCCTGGCTACATCCTCGACTGTGAACGGATGACTCACATGCCTTTCTATATAGCGCTTCATTCGGGATGCGGTATAGATCAGGCGATAAGAAGGTGTAGTTTCTTTAATCGCGCGATCCAAATGCAGACAGAGTGCTCGCAGTAAATAAGAGATCAGTTCGTTATCCTTGTCCTGACGGCGTTGTTCCAACGTCAGCGTCCGCCATAGTGTAAGCAGGGACTCTTGCAATTCGATATTGACGCATATAGGTTTTGGATAACGTCCCCACCAGCGTTCTATCCAGGACCCCTGACAAAATAAATAGTGATCTCCACTCATGATGTGGTTCGGGTGTTCACGTTTATTAGAAATTCCTTCACTTTTTTCTACTCGAAGCTCATATATCGTGCCAGGTGGCAATAATAGAAGGCTTCCCGCCTCGGTATTAATCGTCTGATCATCTGCAAGAACAAGAGCAGTCCCTTCTGTTTGCAGGCGGATCAGATAACTCTTTACACCTTCCTGTTTAAATATGTTGTATTCAAACGTCCTCTTATGGTAGGAGTAACCGCATAACAAGACCTCTGGTTCCACGTATGTCTTCCTCCTGAAATTTTAGATAGTCTCTCGGCAGCTGCGCTCAATAGTTCTAATATAGAGGTTGTTCAAAAAGCCCAACAAAATTGACGCATCGAATTTCTCGTTGGCTTACTTTTCCGGTACTCACGTATTAAAACTGAGGAACTTCCGTTAAAATCGTCCACGTCCTGTGGGCAACACGGAAGTCAGTACCTCCTGTACTAGTCCGTTCCTCAAAGCTACGCCGCCTTGAACTTTCGACGTACAGGATGTAGTACTGTCGGTGTTGCTGACAGGACGTCAACACCTTTAGTCGACTTGATCCTTTTTATCGGACTCTTTGAACACGCACTAATAGTTAAAAATGTAAAAATATCGTTAGTTAATATCCCAAAAACTTTTAAGTTTTCAAGATTTAGGTGTTTTAGCAGAAAAGTGTATGTCTTAATCGTATCCTTTATTTACAATCAGCGCAAATTTGGTAAGCTTGTAAAGGCATATAACATGTATGCGATTTCACAGAATGGGGGATAACAGATGAAAACTCTTGTGAGGTGGAGACATTTAGCGATATTACTCACCTTAATTCTACTGGTTGGCTGTCAGAATAAAGCTGGCACGGAGTCTGATGCAGGCTCCACGGGAAACGAGGCATCGAAGACAAACGAGAACGTGCTGGAGGAACCAGTGACGATTACAATCTATAATGAAGCGATGGGGTTGATCGATGACGATTTAGTTGCTGAAATGTTCAAACCTGTCACTGACAAATATCCGGACGTCTCTTTTGAATTACTGAAGAATGCTAATTTAGATGACATGGTCGCAGCCGGAGAGGTACCGGATATCATTACTACTAGCAACCCTGGCTTGTATGATCGGATTGATCTGGAATTGGCTGGCGATATGTCGGAGTTCCTTGATCGTCAAGATTTTGATTGGGGACGTATTAATCCAGCGATTGTACAAGATCTAAAGCAGCAGGCCGAGGTTTTCGATACACCTGATGCTATCTATGGAATGCCGATCTCGCTAAATTACGGCTTAATGGTCTATAACAAAGAAATTTTTGACATGTTTGGAGTAGATTATCCCGAGCCCGGTATGACTTGGGATGAAGTGATCAATTTGGCGAGACAAGTAACAGGAAATCGGGATGGGGTCGACTACATCGGCTTTGATCCAGGATGGGTGCACGAGGCCCTTCGAGCACATTCCTTATCGTATGTCGATGACAACGGTGAAGTGGATATGATGACAGACGGATTTAAAGAAGTGTTTGATGTATTTGAGCAAGCATACAGTATACCTGGATTGATCGGGGAGAATGAAGAGAATTACGGGTATGGGGGGATAAACAAGTTTATCGAAGAACGGCGATTGGCAATGTTTCCGTACTGGGTAATTCCGTATACAAGTCGGATCCCAGCCATGGAAGAAGCCGGTTTAGATTGGGATGTTACCACGTTCCCATCATTTTCTAGCACCCCTGATCTTGGTCGGAATACTGATTATCACTTGTTTGCTGTTCCCGAAACAGCGGAAAACCGGGAAGCCGCTATACAAGTCGCCGTGGAAATGGTATCAGAAGAAGCACAGTCTTATTTAAGTGAGCAAGTAAATCGGGTAACGGTGCTTGAAGATGATGACATTCGCGAGTCGTACGCTGCGGGTTCAAACTTGTATGAAGGGAAACATCTACAGGACATTTTCTCAATTGATCCATCTCCAGATCGTAAACCAGCTCCATATAACAGTGAACTTGACGAATTGATGAAGGACGTCAGGAAGAAATTAGCATTGGAAAACAAAGATGTAAACACAGTGTTGCGGGAGGCACAAGAAGAAGCCAATAAACTAGTGAATGACATGCAGGCGTCCGAGTAGCCTTTTGATCCACAAATATCATTGTTCGTTTTTTGCTGAAAATATTTGTGTACTGGCAATTTTCTACTAGTCTAAAGAGAAGCTTCAATCATTGGAGTCAGTTAATTCGTTAGAAAAAACGTTCACGCACCTTGATATCCGCGTGAACGTTTTTTTGAACTATTCGTTGAGAATCAGAAGAACGTAAATCTTAAATAGGCAATTTTTCTTACCTTTGTGTTTCTTCTTCTAATTCTTCTAATTCTTCTTTTGTAAAATGATATGATTCATTACAAAAGTGACATTGGGCATTCGCTTCCCCATCTTCCTCAATCATAGCACGAATTTCCTCTTTGCCTAAGCTAACAATGGCATTGGATAGACGTTCCTTTGAACAGGTACATTGAAAATCAACAGCCTGCTTTTCTAGAATGTTGACATCCTTTAAGAAACTCTCCAACATTTCCTCTGGAGAATACCCTTCATCTACCAAGCTTGAAACTGGTGGAATCGATTGTAATTTCTGTTCAATGTCGGTGACTGTTTCTTCATCTACCCCAGGCATCATTTGTATAATAAAGCCACCTGCAGCTAAAATGGAATTGTCGGGATTTACCAGGACTCCAACACCTACAGAAGATGGCGTTTGTTCTGATTTAGCAAAGTAATAAGTGAAATCATCCCCTATTTCTCCCGATACTAGAGGCACTTGGCCGGAAAAATGATCTCTCAGCCCGACATCTTTCACTATCGTTAATGTTCCATCAACCCCGACAGCACGTCTCACATCCAATTTCCCTATATCATTTAATTCAAAATGTGTCTGAGGGTTTGTGACATAGCCACGCACATGCCCTTTCGCATCAGCATCTGCAAGTACTATACCAATTGGTCCGCCCCCTTCAATTTTAATGGTTATTTTATTCTCGCCTTTTAACATCGCACCCATCATCACGCCAGCCGTCATTGTTCGACCAAGAGCTGCCGATGCTGTTGGCCAAGTTTGGTGCCTCCGCTGGGCTTCGTTAACCGTATTTGTTGTAATGGCCGCATAAGCACGGACTTGACCATTATAAGCTATTGCCTTCACTAAGTAGTCTTCCATTAAAAGGCCACCTTTCATTCGTTTCGTTTATAAATTAATTGTAGACCTTTCAATGTTAAATCAGGATCCACAATATCGATCATCTCAGTTTCTGTTGCAATCAAATTAGCAAGCCCTCCAGTTGCAATGACTGTTGGCTTTGTTTGACATGTATCAATAATTCGTTGAACAATGCTTTCGACTTGCCCTACAAATCCAAATAGAATACCAGCTTGCATCGCTGCGACCGTGTTTTTGCCAATGATTTCGTCTACATGGGTAATTTCAATTCTCGGAAGCTTTGCGGCCCGATTATAAAGGGCTTCTGTTGAAATACCAATCCCAGGAGCAATAACGCCACCCATATATTCACTTTTCTCATTGATATAACAAAAGGTTGTCGCAGTTCCAAAATCTACAATGATCAGCGGATTTCCGTATTCATGAATTCCCGCAACCGCGTTGACAATTCGGTCTGCTCCCACTTCACGAGGATTATCGTATTTTATGTTTAATCCAGTTTTAATTCCCGGGCCGACAATCTTTGGATTTACATGAAAATATTTCTCACACATCTTTTCTAGTGTAAACATCAATGGAGGCACAACAGAAGAGATAATCACGCCTTGAATATCTTTAAATTGGATTCCTTCATGTTGAAATAACATTTTAATATCCATTCCATATTCATCTTCTGTTTTATGACGATTGGTTTGCATTCGCCAATGGTATTTTAACTGTTCTCGATGATATACACCAAGCACAATATTGGTATTCCCTACATCTAAGACTAAAAACAATTGATTCACCACTTTTTTAATAGGACTTTTGCTCGAAAACATCATACCATAAATCCTTTAAGAGGGGATATTTTATCGACTGCTATTCACCAATATTTGACCGGAGACATTGTCGGAAATATTTTTTCACAGGTAATATTTTACGAGCCTAGATAGTCCTCAGCATAGAATAAAGGAGAGTCCTTAGACCCTCCTTCATCACTATTTTACTTATTCATTTTTTGTATCATCATCGTTCGTTTCATTTGGACGGCGACTTGGGCCTAATTTACCCGATTGACCAGAAACTGGGTCATCTTCACGCTGTTCCGTGATCGTCAAGTCCTCTTCTGTTTTTTCTTTGGGTTGAATATTAATAGCAGGATCTACATCATCACCATTGTCAATTCGACCTTCTGGAAGCTTACCATCTTCGTACAAACCACGAATTTGTTCAGCATCTAAGGTTTCTATTTCTAAAAGAGTTTTGGCAATCAATTTAAGCTTATCATTATTTTCTGTTAAAATCTTCGTCGCACGATCATAACAGTCTTTAATAATGCGCTGAATCTCCAAATCAATCTCATAAGCAATGGCATCAGAATAATTCTGTTCATTATTAATATCACGACCTAGAAACACTTGGCCACCTTGTGCTTGACCAAATTGAAGCGGACCAAGTTTTTCACTCATTCCAAATTCAGTAACCATTTTTCGTGCAATCCCTGTTGCACGTTGGAAGTCATTATGAGCACCAGTAGAAGCTTCACCAAAGGTAATTTCTTCCGCAACACGTCCACCTAACAAACCAGTGATCTTATCAAGCAATTCTGGCTTTGTCATGAAATAACGATCTTCCTTAGGAAGCATGACAGCATAACCGCCAGCTTGACCACGTGGAACAATAGTTACTTTATGAACCATTTCTGCATCTTCTAAAACCAAGCCGATAACTGTGTGACCACCTTCGTGATAAGCGACAATATTTCGCTCTTTCTTCGAGATTACCTTGGTTTTCTTTGCAGGACCTGCAATCACACGATCCGTTGCTTCATCGACATCGTCCATATCAATTTTCTTCTTATTGACTCTTGCAGCGACTAAAGCCGCCTCATTTAATAAGTTCTCCAAATCTGCTCCCGAGAAACCCGGTGTTCTCATGGCAATCGACTTTAAATCAACCGAATCATCAAGAGGTTTGTTACGCGCATGAACACGTAATACTGCTTCACGACCTTTTAGATCTGGTCGATCCACTGTAATTTGTCGATCAAAACGTCCTGGACGTAATAGTGCTGGGTCTAAAATATCTGGACGGTTCGTAGCAGCGATAATGATAATTCCTTCATTTTCACCAAATCCATCCATTTCAACAAGCAATTGGTTTAATGTTTGTTCACGTTCATCATGCCCACCGCCAAGGCCGGCACCACGCTGGCGACCAACTGCATCAATTTCATCAATAAAGATAATACAAGGGGAATTCTTTTTCGCATTCTCAAATAAATCACGAACTCGCGATGCCCCTACACCGACAAACATTTCCACAAAGTCAGAACCACTAATAGAGAAAAATGGTACTCCAGCTTCTCCAGCTACTGCTCGTGCAAGTAAGGTTTTACCTGTTCCAGGTGGACCAACTAACAAAATCCCCTTTGGAATACTTGCTCCCAATTCAGTATACTTTCTTGGATCCTTCAAAAAGTCCACTACTTCTACTAGTTCTTGCTTTTCTTCATCCGCACCTGCTACATCTTTAAAGCGAACTTTTTTCTTTTCTTCAGAATACAACTTTGCTTTACTCTTCCCAAAGTTCATTACGCGGCTACCGCCACCTTGAGCTTGATTTAACAGGAAGAAGAATAAAATAAAGATAATAATAAACGGAATTATCCCAGTTAAGAATGAGACCCAAACACTCGTCTCTTTTGCTGGTTGTACTTCCAAATCAGTTGAGGCTGCATCAATGCGATCAAGCATCGCGGGGCTATTCATTACGTATGTAATAAAGGAGTCTCCATCTTCCGCACCTTTCAACTGCCCTTTAATTTCATAAACGCCTCGTTCAGGCTGCATTGTATATTTTTCAATATCTCCATTTTCCAAATGCGCTACAAATTCATTATACGTAATAGGTTCTGTCACTTCATTACCGTTTTTAAACCAACTCAAAATTCCAACTAATACAAGAAAGATGAGTCCATAAAAAATGACATTTCGCAAAACCCGGTTCATCCCTTACCTCCTCCCACAGTAAAAAAACTATCTTCAATAGTATCATAGCTATTTGCATTTTTACAACTATTCCACATTGGTTTAATCATTTTTTTATCCTCATTCATTTTTTTCATATATTTCTGGTTTTAATACCCCAATATAGGGGAGATTACGATATTTTTCCGCATAATCAAGTCCATAGCCAACAACAAAGGCGTCGGGAACAGTAAAACATGCATAGTCAGCTGTAATTGTTCCTTTTCTACGCGATGGCTTATCTAGCAAGGTGACAATTTTAATCGATTTTGCTTTTCGATACCGAAACAAATCCACCAAATAACTTAAAGTTAACCCACTATCAATAATATCCTCAATGATTAGAATATCTCTTCCCTCAACAGGGGTGTTTAGGTCTTTCAAAATTTTCACTTCGCCCGAGGGGACTGTTCCACTGCCATAGCTGGATACATCCATAAAGTCCACTTCCAAATATGTATCTATTCGCTTCAGTAAATCCGTCATAAAAGGAACAGCTCCTTTTAGGACTCCGATTGCGAGTGGGAAACGACCTTCATATTCTTCCGTAAGCTGTGCAGCTAATTCTGAAGTTTTCTCGTTAATTTCCTCTTCTGTTATAAGAATTTCCTTAATATCATTTTTCATTTCATCCTGCCCCCTGAAATTGTTTGGGTATGATCATTTAATGTTTGTTCAAAAAGGAGGATAAAAGGGACCAAGTCGGCGACTACACTGAAGTCAATCGCAAACGTTCGACACAGGACGTGTCGGTATTTAGTCGAAGTTCCTTTATCTCGAAGTATCATTTTTACCGGACTTTTTGAACATCCTCATATAGTAGAACATAATTATGATTATTTTGGGATTTCCCTTCAAAACTAGACTTTTTCAAACCAGGGACCCACAGGACTTTGCCAGTGTAATCAACTACAATCGGCCAAACCTTCCGTTCTTCCAAAGAAACCTTCTGGTCAATAAAAATGTCCTTAATCTTTTTGCTTCCCTTCATTCCTTTTAACCTTATTCTATCACCTGGTTTTCTAGTCCGAATAATTAACGGAAGTTGAATTTCTTGCTCATCTAACAAAAATGAATTTGAATCCTCTTTTATTAGCCAGTCTTTCGTCTCCCTTAATTCCAGGCTTCCACCATCAGGTAAAATTGCTTTATTCCCCACATATAACTCAAAATAATAAGGTGACTGAAGTTCACTTCCTTCACTGAAAGTGAAACGACAGGATGCATAAGAACGAATAACCCTCAACTTTCTAGGAAAATCAAGTCTTCCAGATGGATTTTCGGATCTTACTAACTGCTGGATCAAATCAGTATGTACAGCTAAAATATCATGTGTCTTATATTGGTAAAGATAATTTAATATTAGATGAATCACTCTTCTTTGTAAAGGCAAAGGTTCCACTAAAAAGGCAGGAATATGCAAATGAATTTCTTGATTTTCATCGACTCGACATATTTGATTAAATCGCTGTTTTGCTTGACTCTGTAAATAGGACTCATCCTCCGTCAAATCGTCATGAAAACGTTGAAAATGCTCTAATGCCTGTTCATTTTCCTCTTTTAAAATGGGGAGAACATCCAAACGAAACCGATTTCTTGTATAATCCCTCTTCTTATTACTTGGATCTAGCCTTGGCTCAAGTTGATAATGATGGCAATATGCCTCAACTTCTTGCTTTGAGACGGCAAGCAACGGACGGAGGATCTCTCCATTTCCAAAAGAATGCCTGATGCTAATGCCTGCTCTTGCTTGTCCTGTTGCCCCCCTGGTTAATTTCATCAAAATAGTTTCTATCTGATCATCCCCATGGTGGGCGGTCAAAAGTTTATTTGCATTAACCTCTTCCATTACTTCCCTTAAAAACTGATAGCGATACAGTCTTGCCGTTTCCTGCATACCGGATTTGTTCATTTTCATTTTCTGCGCAATATCGATCGCGGTACTATGAAAGGGGATTGATCTTTCCTCACAATACTTCCTTACATATAAAAGATCTTGATGGGATTCTTCCCCTCTTAGCATATGATCAACATGCGCAACAGCCAATTGAATCCCATATTTTTCCTTCCGTGTAATAAAGAAGTCAACCATTGCAAGAGAATCTGGTCCCCCTGATACCGCAGCTACAAAATAGTCTCCCTTTTCAACCAGTCCATGCTTCTGGATAAAAGCCTCTGTCTTTCGTTCAAACTGCAACATGTTTTTCCATCCCTTTACAAGAAAAGTGCGACTTGCCAAAATCCTCTTTTTATTATTCCATCACATAAACACTCCTAATTATGTTACCATTTCACTCCAATGAGCTCCAGTTGTATCTGTAAAACGTTCATAAAGCTGTGAGACATTTTATAGAAGGTAACTATAGATATATAGAGCATAAAGAACAATTGTAAGCAACAAAACCATGATGGTCTCCTTCAAAGAGCCTGATTTCTTCTTTTTCTTTTGCCTTGTAGCATGTCGCCTTGCATAGGATGGTGCTTGATTCCTCTTTTCAGATAATATACTAAGCAGCTCTCCCTTCATTCTTTTTGCAGAATCATATTGGCCAAATAAAGCCTTTTGAAGAACAGGACTGAAACGAGATAATTCGGAATGGGCATTAATTTGTTGCATCAATTGTTTTTTTCCATCCCCGACTTTAGTAAATTTCTTAGGATAATACATATGGATAAAAAGCATAGCTGTAGAAAATAAATCATAGGTTGGTTCAGCTTTTCGAGAACCTAATCCCCAATATCCTCTATCGAAAAACTCCGTAAATTCCTTAATTGCCCTTCCATTCATCGTCGTACCACCAACATCAATAAAACGGATTCTAGGTGGTGGACCTGATACAATTAAATTTTCCGGCTTCA
The DNA here is from genome assembly GCF_018333015.1 of Bacillus sp. J14TS2. Lineage (NCBI taxonomy): Bacteria > Bacillati > Bacillota > Bacilli > Caryophanales > Bacillaceae > Bacillus > Bacillus sp. J14TS2. Next base: position 15,859 of record NZ_BORE01000021.1, read on the forward strand.
GATCTCCAAATGTCCATCCTTCCTGGTGGAGCTTCTCCAATGTATCTAGAAGCTGCACAATCAAAATCCCTACCCAGGTCTGTCCATTTTTACGAATAAAGGAAAGTAGATTCGGACCTTGTATATATTCCATTGTATAAAAGTGAATTTTCCCTCGTGGACTATCCCAATCATCCATTTCATGCAAAGAAGGCCCTGGGGAATCCCCTTGGACCTTAGAGAAAGCTTTCAGAACATTGACCTCTGATGTAATTGAAAGGCTATCCATACTCATTTTTAATGCAGTATGCCCTTTCGTTCCTTTAGCTAGATACACAATCCCATTCGCTCCAGAACCAAGTTCCCTTATAAGTTGATAATTTCCACCACGCCATTTTCCTGTTACAACTGTGCCAGGAGGAAATTCACATTGAGTCTTCCATGTATTCATCATCATTCGATAGCAGTCCTCTCAAAGAACGCTTTTTCTTGAAATAGGTCATGGCTTCGCGTAAAGCTGGCCCAGTTGGGGTAATACCGCCAACAGCCAATTTTGGAAAAGTTGATGTTAATAACTCTAGATTTGGTGTCCAATCTAGAAGCTTTTCAACTTCCTTTCTTTTCCCAGGAAATATAAAGACAGCAAAACGATTATGACCCATACGTGCATTTAGGCTTAAGGATAAATCTAATAAAGCCTCTTTTACGGTTGGGAGTTTCGTCTTCATACTGGCACTTGTATCTACTAAAACTAGAACCTCGATATCGGAGGTTTCACCAAGCTCATCAACAACCTCCAAAACTTCCCCACGTTGATCTGGCGGGAGTTCTTCCATATCCGTCTCTTTCCCTAAGATTTGCCGCAACTCTTTATTGACCACACCTTGTAAGGTTTGAGTCATTGCCTTTCTAGTTACCATCTGAACTGTTTGCGATAATTGTTCTGCATACACAATCTGGCTAATTCCACCACCAGAAGCTGCAATGCCTTCAATCTCTTGAACTCCTTTTTGTTCAATTGATTCATTTTCAACAACACCAATGACATTGACTGTAATCCCACTTTCATTTGCTAAGGCCGCGATCGCAATTGGATCCTCTCCTTGATTGGAACATCCATCTGTAATCAGTAAAATCTGCTTTAAAGGACTTTTTGTCATAAGCTCCCCTCCATTTGGCAATTAAACAGGCATATAGGCGCACATCTAGCTTCCTCACTTACACTAGTACATCCATGTACGTTGGAACGCCATTCTGCCCCACATCCTTCGGGCTCCTGTTTTTAACATCCTCGCCTCAAAAAGGAAATTTTATACAATTTTTAAGAGATTTTCATTCCTCTGCTCCTCACTGGAATCGCCGCCCACTTAGGTGTGTTATGTTTTATTTTTAATACCATAATGGTCATATCGTCTGAAATCGTCCCTGAGCAAGTGCGAATCACTTCTTCCATGATGAGATCAGAAATCGCTTGGGGGTCTTCTGTTTCAATCTCACGTAACTTTCGTTTCATCCATATTTCATAATTTTCTACATTTTTTGGCCCTTCAAAAATGCCATCACTCATCATTATCAGTAAATCTCCCGCTTTTAATTGCTCTGTCACAACATCTACATCAAATTCCTGGATCATTCCAATAGGCAGGTTGGCCGCTTCAATTTTCAATACTTGCTTGCCTCTTTTTATAAAGCTCGGGGTGGATCCGATTTTTAAAAATTTCGTTTGCGCATCTTGTAAATCAATTACCGCTAAGTCCAAAGTTGAGAAAATTTCATCCGTTGATCGTAAGGATAAAATGGAATTAACCGATTTGATTGCCACTTTCTCTTCTATCCCAGACTTTAAAATCTTCTGTAATAATTGCAATGTCTCACTGCTTTCATGATGAGCCCGCTCGCCATTTCCCATCCCATCACTAATGGCAGCAGCAAATTTCCCAGGGCCTAACTCGATCATCGAATAACTATCCCCAGATAAAAAACCACCACCCTTTGCCGCATGAGCCACGCCTGTTTCCACGACAAATGTCTTAGCAGAGCGAAATGTGGCATACAGAAAGTCAAAGGATCCTTGTTCCTCCTTTTGAACAATGATTGTTTCATTTAAAATATCAGAAAGGAGTGGTGCAATGATTTTTTCACATTCCCCTAGGACATTCTGGCCCGGCAAGGTAATATCAATATCGATATTCCCTGGTACGAGACTGTAAATTTCAACCTCTTCAATTTCAATTCCAAAATCCTGTAAAGCATCTAAAATAATTTCCTCCTGTTTTTGATGATTGGCTTGCTCCCTTTGTATTTCCTTGGCAAAATCGCCCATCACCTCTGACACGCCTAACAATTGCTCCGCAACGAGCTTTCTACTTTCCTTTACTTGCAGCTTCAATTGTTGGTTTGCCTGATAAACATTCAGTCTTTGATGAATAGCATTCTTCACCTTTTGCGAGCGATTACATTGTCGTTCTAGTTGTTGATTAAGCGTATTTGGAATACTTCCTGTATTTTCATCCATTTCATGCATAATGTTCTTCATTAAATCATAAGTTGTATCAAAGTTGTCAGTACCCCAACACTGAGATTTTTTATAACACATTTGACAGGTCTTCTCTGTCACATCACTTAGAAAGTAATCAAACTCTTGTTCTACTTTTTCAGATTCACTCACTTTTTCCGTCTGTGAAAAACTATTGGATAAGGCCTGAAAAACAGAAGAAAATTGCTCGACCCTTTTTACTGTAATATCACGGATTTTTCTCGCATATCTTTGTTGATCCTGCGTATACTCAGTAGTACCCGGGATATAACGCGCGATATTTTCAGACCAACTCCTCGGTGTAATCAATAAAAGAAAAATAGCAATGCCGGATTCATAGATTGTATCAAGTAAGGGAGAATTCGCCTCTCCATACAAACCCATTAATAACGTGGCAATCATTAGGCCAAAGGCTGTACCCAGTTGCTTTCCTTCTTTTAATAAACCACCTAATAATCCTGCAAAAGCGAGTAAGCTCATCTGCAGGAGACTACTGACACTGGCTAAACTAAAAATGAGTCCGGTTACAACGCCCACAGTCGATCCTACTGTCGCTCCTGCTGTAAAGGCAAAGAGAATTACAAGGTAACGCGATAAAATATGTTCAACAGATAGATCATACACTGTCCAGCCAATCGTGCCTGTCATAATTGAGGCCAGTAGAATAATAAGACTTACAACTTCTTCTGTTTTTAACGACTTTTTTCGCTTTTTAGATGTAAGAAATGGAATACTTTGCATAAAAATATAGACTAGTACAAAACTTAAGCTTGCTTCTACAGCTGCCATTAAAGCATCAAATTGTGAAATGGTTTGTCCATTTTGAAAAAAGACCCAACCACATTTTACAAAAAGGGAAATCAACAAAACACCATATGGTAACATTTTTACACTGGGTTGAACAATCAAAGAAAGTAGCTTAAGACTAATGAGATAAATTAAACATAGACCAAATGTATAAACCGCATTTCCAATCCCCAGTGTTAACGCCCCTGCTAAAAGGCCAAATAATACGATCGGAGCCTTATCCTTTTTTAATAAATAGACAACAGCAAAAAACGGCAATATAAAAGGAGTCAATTGTGACAAAATAAGAGCTCGTCCCAAAAGCAAGGCAACCAAAAATAAAGCTAAGCCCTTTTGCAAAATCAGATTCTCCAATTTCTGCGCTACCTTCTTGAAGCCATTTGACATATCAAACTTCGTTCCACTTAAAGTCGAATTCTGAATAGATGATTCTGCAAAACCTCTTCCACCTTTATCCATTTTAATCGCACTCCCCACACAAAGTTATGATTGGCTCTATTATAAAGGAGGCTTTTCTAAAACTTTGTCATTTCTAGGGAGGGAATTGAAAGAAAAGTTCGACTAAATGAGGCAAAATCCCAGATGATTAGAAATTTATCCCGGTGCAACCATCCGTAAGACCCCCACTTCAAGACTAGGAAATTTCAAAGAAAGTCTAAACCCTTACTGATGGCAGTCTCGCTTTATAGAGCATATACGGATAAAGTGAAACTACAATAAACAGGGGTTTTTTTGCCCGTTAATGTGAGATAAAATGCAAAAAAAATACAAGCCCTTGTTGAAACAAGAAACTTGTATTTATGACCAATAGATTGTTGGATAAAACAGCGCTGGACAGGCGCTTACGCTTTTCTTTTTGTCTAGCTCCAGCGCCTAGCGACTAGCAAATTTACGACTTCTTCCTACGATAAGTCAACATCGGCTCATCCTTCGCCGTGTTTCCTTTATCTCGTCAGAAGCCTTTAAATTTGTACGTCGCTGGACAGGCGCTTACGCTTTTCTTTTTGTCTAGCTGCAGGCGGTAGGGGCTCGAGGTCAAATAACCTGGAATTTCAGAAGGGAAAACCGCCCTTCCTGAATTCCAGAACATTTGCTTGTCGCCCCTGGGCAACCGCCTTCCGCTTTTCTGTATAGCGGCGGAGGGGATCGAACCCCCGACCTCACGGGTATGAACCGTACGCTCTAGCCAGCTGAGCTACACCGCCAAGTTACTCATGCCAAAGGCACAGATTCTATGATACAATTTTCTAAGAAACTTGTCAATTATTATTTATCTCATGCATTAAGAGACTATTAATGGCTAAAATGCTGTATACAAAAATTTCCATCTAAACAACCATAGCTCAACGAGACATGCAGCTTCCCTATAAAAATAAAATAGCCCATCTATTCTCGACGAACAGATAGACCACTTTATATAAAACAGACAACAAGTTAACCGCGTCTTGCACCGCGTCCGCCACGTTTTGATTCCGTATTACGCTTTAATGAAGATAGGCGATCCTCACTATCCTTTAGAAAACGATTCATTTTACTCTCAAAGCTTTCCTTCACACGTTCATTCGTCCGGTTATGACGATGATTGTCACGGTGATTTGAATTTGAATTTGAATGGGATTGACTCGCCGGCTGGTCTTTTGCTTTCCGAATAGACAGGCCAATTTTACCGTCTTTCTCAACATTTAACACTTTCACAAGGACTTCATCCCCAACGGTTAAATGGTCTTTAATATCTTTTACATAATTATCGGCCACTTCACTGATATGAACAAGTCCTGTAGAGCCACCGGGTAATTCCACAAACGCCCCAAAATGAGTAATGCCTGTAATCTTGCCTTGTACCTTGCTGCCTACTTCGATCGACATAAAAAAATTTATCCTCCTTAAAAGTATAAAAGTAACCTTTACCTTATATTATAGCTAACTTTTGAAAAAAGTGTCAATAAGACTCCTTTTCCTTCTCTTTTTTCTTTTTGGTTTCCGGAAGGTTAAAAATGATTTCCCCTTTCTCAGAAAGAAAGTAATCTCTTCGCGCAAGTTTTGCTATGTACTCTTCATCATTTAACTTTACAAGTTCATTCTCCAGCGAGGCTTGTTTTTTCTCCAAAGTGGCAAGGCTCTGTTCCAATTTCGCTTTTTCCGCTTGTTTCTCAGCTAACATGGAATTTTTAGAAACAAGAGAAGATATCACCAAATAAGACAGGGCGATTGTCAGGATAAGGAATGCCGTTAGCCTGCGAATAAGAAGCTTTTTTCTTCTTGCCGCCTTCCTCATTGTGACTTCTTGTTGTTTCATATAAGTAGTTTCCAACGAAGCAACCTTTTTCATTCCCATCCTGAGGCCTCCTCACCGTTATTTTTTGAAAAACTTCTTCATATAGCCTTGAACAATATGGACGATTCTAATCCATATGCGAGTTATAGAATGAAATAATTTTTGTAATGTTGTTACCCATGTCTTAGGTAACAATAAAAGAATACCTTTTGCTAAAAGGGTAAACGGATACCATATTATCCTTGCTATCCATAATAACACGATTCCGACCCCTTTTACAAGAACCCAAACGAAACGGCCAATTCCTAACAAAATAGTAAAAATTAGGAAGAGAATCGCTTTAATGGGTCGATAAATAAGAAAAAAGAATAATTTTAGAATAAAGGACCAGGTCGCTTTTATGAAGGAAATGATCCCTTCTAATAGACGAAGATAAAAACCTTTCATCAATGCCTGATAAGCCGCAAAGCCACATAAAATAGCTAAAATAAGATAAAAGCGCACCTCACCATAATTGACAAGGAATAACACATAGAAAACGATCACACCATGCAAAATCCAAAATAATATATCGTTAATAAAAACAATAATCTTACCACGACTACCTCTTTTTAGGAATCGCTGATACGTATCGAGCGATGCACCAAAAAAACCACCCATACTAATCATCGCGAGCATGGTATAAAATTGTGTAGATAAAGTCATCGAAACAACTTGCCAAAGAACCCTTTAGCCTTCTCCCCATGATGATCATCAAGATAAACGAGATCATATATTTTCCCTTTAATGGAGACGATTCCTCTATCAACATCGAGGTTCTTCATTTGTAGGTTCTGACCATGGATGGATAAATAGCCCATTGTGGTTTCTAAAAGAAATTCCTCATTATCAAAACTTTCCACATGTTTCACACCGGTTATATCAAGTAGCTTTCTTCCTCGCATGGTTAAATCATGTTCTGGTGTTGGGGCCTTATTTGCCATAGGTTCATGATATTGGTTCATTTTCATCCCTCATTTTCGTACTCATTTTACTTCATACATATGAGAGAGAATGAGGAAATAGAACAAGCCCTTACCAGAGTATCTATCTTTTTATCTCGAAATTAACGGGCTATAGGTTCGCGATAAAAATCGCCCTGTCTCCACTAGCACATCCTGTACATCGAAAAACCCCATAATCGATGTTTCACTTTATACGTGTTTTCACTGATCTGTTGTCGTTATTTTTTCTTCCTTTACAATCTTGTACATACTTGCGGCATCTTCCTTTTTGGTGGACTCTTGAAGCTCTGTCACTTGTACGAATACAAGCTTTTGGCCAAAGCGAATCTCTAATTCATCTCCTACCTTTACATTGGAGCCTGCTTTTGCCTGTTGTCCATTAATCAGAATTCTCCCTTTATCTGCCACTTCCTTAGCAAGCGTTCGTCTTTTTATTAGCCGAGAAACCTTTAAGAATTTATCTAAACGCATGGTTGCCAATGACTTCACCTCTTTATATAATTTTAAAATCCTTTCCCCTTTGCCTCATCCCAAAACTGGTCAAGTTGTTCAAGGGTATATTCCTCAAATCCCCTTCCACTTTCCCTTACCTTCTCTTCTATGTAAGAAAAGCGGCGGGCAAATTTTTCATTTGTTCTTTCGAGTGCTTCTTCAGGATATATATTCAATAGCCGAGAAACGTTCACAACTGAAAATAAAAGATCCCCTAATTCCTTTAATTGCTCTTGTCTATCTTCTTTCGCCATCTCCACCTCGAATTCCTGCATTTCTTCCTTAACTTTTTCCCAAGCTTCTTGTGCTACTCCCCAATCGAACCCTAGTTTCCCTGCCCTCTTTTGATATTTATAAGCTTTGATTAAAGCGGGTAAGCCTTTTGCCGTTTCGGCTAAAATAGATTCATTTCTATTTTTCTCCGTTGCTTTGATTTTGTCCCAATTTACTGTAACTTCCGCAGCATCACGTACCTCAACATCACCAAATACATGAGGATGACGACGAACCATTTTTCTTGAGATCGATTCTAGCACATCTTCAATCGAAAACATGCCTTCGTCTTCCCCAATTTGGGCGTGAAGCATAACTTGCAGTAAAATATCCCCCAGCTCTTCAATTATATTCTCGATATCGTCTTGGTCAATCGCGGCTAATAGTTCATAAGCTTCTTCAATTAAATATTTTTTCAACGAAAGATGGGTTTGCTCCTGGTCCCAAGGGCAGCCATTGGGTCCTCGTAAATCCGCAATAATTTGCCGCAAAGTGGAAAATTCCTTATATGCCTGTTCCTGCTCGGCAATGGGCGGAACATATAAACTGGTTAGATTATCCAATGTAATACCGTGATCTAATTCATACAATGGGAGCTTCCTGATCTTCTCCATCTTACTTCCCGCTGCCGTAACAAGAGAAACCTCATAATCACTTGGATATTTCTCCATAAGCGTTAATTTTACTTCAGACGCAACAAAAGCATCGTACACTTGACCAATAATGATATGCTGCTGGATTTGAAGCTCGTCCCTCTGTAACGATGTTCCATCTAGAAGCTGGAATCCTTCAATAGGATCTATCTTTAAAGATGTAAACAAGGGGTCTAAAAAGCTTTGCCCTCCCTGAATTTCGATCTTTATATTTCTATGCGGCGCCTGTTCCAATAAAAGTTGGACGGTTCTCTCTGCGATAAGTGGATGCCCTGGAACCACATAAACAATCTGTTCATTCTCCGCTTTATTCAATAGGAACTGGGTAATTTCATCATACACACTCGTAAAGTCCCCATGCTTTTCATAGATATCATCAAATGATTCAAAGATAAATCCTTCCTCTACTAATTCTGCTACAACAGGATGCTCTTTCGTTCGCAAAAAGAAATGCTTCTCTTGTTTTAATAATTTATAAATGCCTAAAGGCAGTTGATCCAAGTCTCCAGAACCTAACCCGACTACGGTTATTTCTTTATTCACTCTTTAACCTCTCACTTTCTATTTGAATTAAGATGATTTAATCTGCTACTAAAAGGGAAAAAAGAAAGCTCCTCCTCTGTCAAGCTTCCACTTTTTAAAATGATCCAAAGATAGACACCTGCTCCAAGAACAACACTTGATAAAGATAGAGCGATACTGAGCAAACGCCCCACTTCAAAAAGGGAAAACAAAAATAACCATAATTGTAAAACGAGTGTCATTCCTAGCGCAGCCAAGCAAATGGAAGGAAGGAGTTTTTTGACCGTTGGCAGAAGAATAGAAACTCGTGTCTGTAGCTTACGAATGGATAAAATGGCCGTAATAGCTAAACCGATAACGGTTGATAGGGAAGCTCCCATTGTTCCTAATAAAGCTACTCCTATATAATTGCCGATGATTTTGGCGATTAGGCCGATTAAAATATACTTTCCTACAATAAATACTTGGCCCAACGCTTGTAGGATCCCTGTACAAATCAAAATCAAAGAACTAAACAAAATAGAAATAGATAGAACCGATAGTACTGCTGAACCTTGATCGTTGGCAAATAACATCGTATTAGTTGGTTTCATGATATTGATAAGTCCGATAGTAGCTCCAACTGCGATTACAAGCGTAATTTTCAGGGCACTGCCTGATCTTATCTGGATGGTTTGTTCATCATCCTTCATCCAAGCGGCTGTCACGATGGGTACGAGTGCGAGGGAAAAGGAAGAGGCGACGACCGTTCCTAATTGAATAAGCGGTTGTCCTCGATCAAAAATCCCTTTTAACGCTTTAGCCTCCTCAATTTCTATCCCGGAATTTCTCAATAAAGAAAAAATACTAAATGAATCCACAAATTGAAATAAAATAAGGACCATCCCACTAAGGCAAAAAACAGCGCCATGCACAAGGACAATCTGGGCTGTGGTGTAAAGCTTCTTCCAGGATAAACCCTTTATAAAAAATAAAGAATATGTTTTTCTTTTTACCATATACATAAGCAGGATTCCTACTCCAATTACTCCACCAATTAAGGACCCTGCAATCGCCCCTGTTCCAACTTCATACAGCGAATACCCATTGGATGTTAGAATAATAGCCGACATCATAATAATGACGACTCTCACTGTTTGCTCTATTACTTGGCTCGTTGCAGTAGGGCGCATATCTCCTGTACTTTGGAAATATCCACGACTAATCGATAAAAAGGGAAGAAGAAGAAACATAAAAGCCGTCATTTGAATTAAAGCAGTTAATTGTGGATCTCCCATCCATTGCGCTATCAGAGAAGCCCCAAAGAAAAAGCAGCAAAATAAACCAATCCCCACAAAAAGAAGTGTAATCAGAGCAGCCTGCATGCGATGGGCCAAATATGCCCGCTCTCCAGTCCCATCCTCAGCAGCCAATTTAGAAATAATGACAGGAAAACCCGAGGTAGCCAAGATCATTCCTACTCCATAAATCGGATACACTTGCTGATAGATATAGAAACCAACATCGCCCACAATGTTTTGATAAGGAACTCGATATACGACACTTAAAATTTTGACAATAAAGGCAGCGATCGTTAAAATAAACGCTCCCTTCATATAATGATTAGTTGTTTGTGTTGACAATCGACAATCTCGCCTTTCAATAAATACTAAATAAAAAGTATTATAACATGTTTCGGTTTTGAAGCCTTATTTACAAGGATTTCTCTCGTTCCTACTCCACTTTTAATCGTTAATCACAATGTGAGAGCCTTTTTCGTTGCAGGCAGACGCTTAGCTTCGGCGAGATCTCACTTGTCACGCTAATCCCCAGGCCGCCTTCCACTCTCATCAACTAGTCATGATCTTGTTGATTTAAAGGGGCTAATTCTGGTTTTCTAAACCTCAAAAAAAGACAGATGTTCACATCTGCCTTTTTTTGGGTATTATTCGCTAGGGAATGTCTTTTTCACAAATTCGATGACTTCTTCTGACGTGTTCATGGATAAAACCGTCTCTTTTATCGTCTTTGCTTGTTCTTTTTCTAGCTCTTTTATTTGTGATCGCGCCGGTAGAATCGAGGTGGCGCTCATGGAGAATTCATCAAGCCCTAGACCAAGTAATAGGGGAATCGCGATGGGATCGCCGGCCATTTCCCCACACATCCCTACCCATTTTCCTTCTTGATGGGCGGCATCAATCACCATGGAGACGAGACGTAAAATTGCGGGATTGTATGGTTGATACAGGTAGCCTACACGTTCGTTCATACGGTCGGCTGCCATTGTGTATTGGATTAAGTCATTGGTGCCAATACTGAAGAAGTCAACCTCTTTCGCAAATTGATCTGCCAGCACAGCTGTGGATGGGATCTCGACCATCATGCCGATTTCGATTGAATCGGATACTTCGGCACCCTCTGCAACCAGCTGTGCCTTTTCCTCTTGCAAAATTGCTTTGGCTTCCTTTAATTCGGAAATCGTAGCAATCATCGGGAACATAATTTTCAAGTTTCCATAGTGGCTTGCCCGGAGTAAGGCCCGGAGTTGGGTACGGAATATGTCCTGTTCTTCTAAACATAAGCGAATGGCTCGAAAGCCTAAGAACGGGTTCATCTCTTTTGGCAGCTGTAAATAAGAGAGTTTTTTATCTCCGCCAATATCGAGGGTACGAACCACCACTGATTTCCCCGCCATTTTTTCCAAGACAGTTTTGTAGGCCTCAAACTGCTCGTCCTCTGTAGGCAGTTGGTCTTTGCCCATGTATAAAAACTCTGTTCGGTATAGCCCGACAGCTTCGCCGCCATTTTCTAACACAGCTTTTATATCATCCGGTGTCCCAATATTGGCGGCAAGCTCTACATGCTGGCCATCCTTCGATATAGTTGGTTCGTGAACCAGTTTTGCCCATTCCACTTTCTGTGCTTCGTATTTTGCCTTTTTTTCCTGATAGTAAGCCATCTCTTCAGCGGAAGGATCAATCAAAACCGCTCCATCCAAGCCATCCACAATTACCATCATTCCATTTTCAATCCGGGCGGTTGCTTGTTTTGTACCCACAACTGCTGGTATTTCCATCGATCGAGCCATAATGGCGGAGTGAGAAGTACGCCCTCCAATATCAGTGGTAAAACCTTTGACAAATTGGCGGTTGAGCTGGGCTGTATCCGAAGGGGTTAAATCTTCGGCAATGACCACAACTTCCTCCGAAATCAGACTTGGATTGGGGATTTGCACACCTAATAAGTTGGCAATCACACGTTTTGTAACATCCCGAATATCAGCGGCACGTTCTTTCATATAATCATTATCCATCGATTCGAAGATCGAAACAAACTGATCCGCGGTTTCCTTCATGGCTACCTCCGCATTGATTCCCTCTAACCCGATCTTATCCAACACGGGAGTGAGCAATTCCGGATCACTTAACACAAGTAAATGAGCGGCAAAAATGTCTGCTTTATCGGCACCCAATTCGCGGTTCGCATGGTCTTTAATCGTTTCAAGCTCTGCTTTAGACTGCTCGATGGCTTGTTCAAATCGTTGTTTTTCCGCCTCTTGATCTGCAATTTCCCGCTTTTCAATCGTCAGTTCAGGCTCCTGCAAACGATAGGCTTTGGCTATAGCAATACCCGCTGATGCGCCTATTCCTTGTAAATCAGTACTCATTCAGCATCAAGCCTCCTTTTTTCGATGTTTCTTTTATCCCGTATGACTTGTTCAGGCGACAGGTAGTCGCGAATTTAGCCTTTGATCTTCTGATTTCGTAGGAGATGAAGGAAAAGCTCCGTTAATTGAAGATTTCAATTTATATCAGAATGGCCTTAATTCTTAACCGTTATTTTCAATAAGTCTGTTACACCACTTTCCGCATCCGCGGTTTCAAAATGATCTACCGACTCAATAATATCGCCATTTGTCAGGACAATTGGGATGATCGAACTCGTCGCCTTCTCCTCAATCAGGTTTTTATCAAAGCGGACTAATACATCTCCTACCTTGACCTTATCGCCTTGGTTGACGAACGTTTCAAATCCTTCGCCTTCCATTTGAACGGTTTCTAAACCGATATGAATCAGAATTTCAATGCCGGTCTTTCCCTTCAATCCGATCGCGTGTTTCGTAGGGAATACCTGAATAACCTCCCCTTCTACTGGTGAAACAACTTGGCCATCTTTCGGTTCAATGGCGACTCCATCGCCCATCATCTTCTGTGAGAATACAGGATCAGGTACATCCTCCAGACTAACGACTTTTCCATTGACTGGGGCTTTCAGTATTTCCTCTGTTGGTTTTTCTTTCCCAAATAATTTTCGTAACATTTTTCAAACCTCCATGTAAGTGCGTGTTCAAAAGAAGGATAAAAAGGACCAAGTCGGCTAAAGGCGCTGACGTCCTGTCAGCAACGCCGACACTAGTACATCCTGTACGTCGAAAGTTCTAGGCGGTGCAGTTCTTGTAAAGGATGTACTGACTTCCGTGTTGCCCACAGGACGCGGGCGATTTTAACGGAAAATCCTTTCCCTAATACATGAGCACAAGGAAAGCATCCCTGAATCCGCATCGCACGAAGGAAAAGTGGTTTTCTTTTCCAAGGAGCGTAGAAACAAGCCAACGAGCTTGCGCGTGTTATGGTGACTTCGACGTTCGACACAGGACGTGTCGGTAGTTCCTTTATCTCGCAGTGTCATTTTTACCGGACTTTTTGAACATCTTCTGTAATCTATTGGTTTGCTAGTGTCCACTTTTGTACAGTTGCCTGACTTTTACTCGATGCCCCAAAAAGAATAGAGTCATCTAGTAGAGAAGGGTAAAACCGGGCAGTGAATGTCTCCTCACCGCCATTTATAAATATTTCAATTGAAGATGTATCAATAAATATCTGGAGTGAAGCTAGTGCCTCAACATGACATTGGCGCTTCTCCGGTAATCCGTCGGCATAGCTCTGTCGTTCTAGGGTGAAATTTCTATCCTCTTTTGAATAAATTAATCTTGCTGTTCCACCAATCGTAATATAAAAGATTCCCTCTACAACGTTTATCTGATCAATCATCAGTTCAAGCGTTTTTCCATGTACACCTGTTAGGTTAATGGTTTCCTGTACTAATTCCAGATAATGGGAATCAGGCGACCCTACCCGTAACTGTTCTAACTCTTTTACCGGTTTTTGATATATTTTCCCATCGATTAATTTTAATTCACGTGGAAGGGTCATATTATGAAGCCATTTATAGGGAATTGTCGGATGCTCTTGTTCATTTTGATCTGGTACAGCCATCCAGGCAAATAATATTCTTCTTCCTTTTTGATCTAGGGTGGTCTGAGGAGCATAGAAATCAAAACCACGATCTAATTCATCGAAAGGCCCATGTTGAAAGCTTGTCGTTTCCGGATCAAATGTTCCTACTACATATCCTGACTGATAGGCGTTTTGATATTTGAATCCTTGAGCAGACAGCCCTTGGGGAGAGAAAATTAATATGTCTTTTCCATTCAGGTTAAAAAGGTCCGGACATTCGAACATATGGCCGAATTGCCCTAGGGTCCCTTTTCCGCCTCCTGCTAATATCCCCATATGTGTCCAATCAGTAAGATTCTCAGAACGTAGTAGTGCCACTGCCCCATTTAATTCAGTTGTCTGAGCACCGACAACCATGAAATACGCTCCATTTTGCTGCCAAACCTTCGGATCGCGGAAATGGGCTGTATATTCATCTGGAAGATGTACAATCGGGCCTTTTTTAGAAAAGTCGATACCATCCTCACTGATGGCCAAGCATTGATAGGTTTGTCGATTCCCGTCTTCATCTTTCACATTGCCGGTATAAAACAAATAAAGCTTCCCGTTATGTTCAATTGCGCTTCCTGAATAACAGCCGTTTTTTTCAAACCATTCTGAAGGTGTTAGCGCAATAGGTTGCTCTTCCCAATGAACTAGATCTTTGGATGAAATATGCCCCCAAAACTTTGCACCATGACCTGTCTTAAATGGCATCCACTGATAAAAGAGATGGTATATTCCGTTCCACTGAATAAACCCATTTGGATCATTTAATAAACCAACCGGCGGCATCACATGATAATGGAGGCGGTACGGGTCTTTTTCTACTAACGCTTTATTGTTCTCCACTTCTTCCTCTGCCAGCAATCGAAGCCTTTTGTCTTCATTTAGCATTTCTTACTCGCCCACCAATTCAAAGGTTGCTTTTAACGGTAAGTCTTCACTGCTTGAGCCAATAAAAACATCAAATTGACCGATCTCACTAGCATAACTCAAATCACTGCGATAGATTTTTAGTTGCTCTTCGACGATTGTAAACGAAATGGTTGTCGTTTCACCCTTTTCAATAGACACCTTTTTAAAGTCCTTCAGAATCTTAACAGGTCTTGCAGTGCTGCCAAAGTGATCTCTTAAATAGAGTTGGACGATTTCCTCTCCATCATAATTTCCTATGTTCTCCACTTCAACCGTTACAACTAATTCATCATGTTTGTTCATCTGCTTCTTATTGAGAGAAAGATTCTTATATTTAAAGTTTGTATACGAGATTCCATAACCAAAGGGATACAATGGTTTATTAGATTCATCAATATAACGTGAAGCGAAGCGATAATAACCATTTTCAGCTAAGTCTGGTCTACCTGTGCTTAACTCACTATAAAAGACTGGTATTTGTCCCATACTTCTTGGGAAGGACATTGAAAGCTTCCCTGATGGATTCGTCACACCGTAAAGTATATTCGCTAAGGCTTCCCCACCCATAGTACCAGGAAACCATGCCTGAATAAGTGCATTTGAGTGTTTTTCAACATCCGTTAGGATCAATGGGCGGCCACTATAAATGATGGTAATGAGTGGTTTTTCTAATACACTGATAGCCTCGAATAATTCCTGTTGGGGTCTAGGAAGTGTAAGGTCTGTACGTGATCCACCTTCACCACTTTGATAGATGCTTTCACCTAATGCCAATATCACAACATCTGCATTCTCAGCTACTTTTACTGCTTCTGCTATTAATTCATCCTGACTGCTTAATTCATTAGGGATTTGCTCTTCAAATTTTCCAAGCGATTTTGTTGAACCCTTCTCTAATAAATGTGAACCTCTGCAAAATTGATTATGGTCATTCTTGGAAATCTTATCGATCCCCTCTTTTAAAGTAATGGTATCTTTTACATCGCCCTTTATTGCCCACATACCTAAAGTAGAAGTTTCATCATGATAAGGTCCGATTATCGCTGCCTTTTTATCTTTTTCAATTGGGAGGATGCCATCATTTTTTAACAAAACAATTGATTCTTCAGTAAGCCTTAAGGCTGTTTCCTTATGTTCCTTACTTAAGATACTACTGCTTCCCGCTGACTTATTTTTTAATCCCCTATAAGGATCTTCAAATAGACCAAGTTCATTTTTCAAGTTGACAATTCTATATACCGCTTCGTTTAACAATGTCATCATTTGTTCATTGGATTGAACGGCGGCTGCTAATTCATTTGCAAAAACAGAAGTTTTCATATCAATATCAACCGTAGCTTTTAAAGCAAGTTGAGCGGCTTCTTGCGCACCATTTGCATATCCATGAGTGATTAATTCTTCAACAGCCGCATAATCGGAGATCAGAACACCTGCAAATCCAAATTCATCTCGTAATATTTTTGTATTTAACCATTCATTTCCGGTTGAAGGAATCCCATTTAGTGTATTAAAAGCGGTCATTACAAGCTTTACTTTTGCTTTCACAGCTGCTAAGTAACTCGGTAGATATACTTCTCGCAACATGTGTTCAGACATATCAACTGCGTTATACTCACGTCCTGCTACAGGAGCTCCATAGGCAGCAAAATGCTTTACACAACCGGCAATTTTATCTTCCGGTATCGTGGTCTGTTCCGAACTTCCCTGAAGCCCTTCTACGACACTCTGGGCGTATAATTCGGCTATTAGGAGATCCTCTCCTGGAGACTCCATGACGCGTCCCCACCGAGGATCTCTTACAATATCGACCATAGGGGCAAACGTAACATGTACCCCTTCCTCATAGCACTCCTTAGCACTTACAGAAGCTGCTTCTTCAATTAAAGGGAAGTTCCAGCTACAAGCCTGGGCCAATGGAATAGGAAAGATCGTTCTAAATCCATAAATGATATCAGCCATAAAAAGCAAAGGAATTTTATGGCTTGAGTTTTTAAGATATTTATCTTGAATTTTTATTATTTCATCAGCGCTTGTAATATTTAGGATGGAACCCGTATGATAAATATTATACTCTTCGTGCAGTCCTAATTTTTTGATCGGACCCGTAACAGTGGTCTCAGTCCCATTCGCAAAGAAATCTCCAGTTAGTTGTACAAGTTGACCAATTTTTTCCTCAACAGAAAGAGAATCAATCAGAGCTAGAAGTCCATTTTTTTCCATCAGTAAAAATCCTTCCTAATTAATTCGTTTTTTGTTTATCTTTAAACCCAAAAAGATACGTTAGGATAAAGGCTACAGCGAATCCGATCACACACACTAAAACATAGCCAAAAATTTGGTTATTTAAGTAAAGCAAAAGTCCAGGAATCACTGTGATCGACATCCCTGTTGCTGATAATTGAAGTAATCCGGCAACAAATCCGCCTGCAGCTCCACCAATTAATCCCATAATAAACGGTTTTCCATAACGTAGTGTCACACCAAAGATTGCTGGTTCTGTAATTCCTAATAAAGCAGAAAAGGTTGATGGAAAAGCAATCGCCTTTGTCTTTATATTCCTTGATTTTACTGCAACTGCAAATGCAGCCCCAGCTTGCGCAGCAATAGAGGCCGAACTAATTGGGTTAACTAGGTTTTTGCCTGTATCTGCAAGCATTTGGATCTCAATTAAATTCAATGGATGATGTAATCCTGTTACAACAATAAGTTGATTGATACCACCATAAACTAGACCACCAATTCCGAATGGTAATTCTAAAATATACGTAACAGCAGTTAATAATAATAACTCTGCTTCATGAAAGACAGGTCCAATTAGGAAAAAGGCTAGAACGATCATGATAAGTAATGTTAAAAAGGGTGTAAGAATTAGGTCGAGTGCATTTGGTACCTTTTTCCGGATAAATGTTTCGATCTTCGCACCCAATGCTCCTGCGATAAATGCGGGCAAGACTGAGCCTTGATAACCAGCAACTTTTATAAATCCGAAGAATTTTATTGGTTCTTCTACATTTTGTGCAACATCCCATGAAGTTGGCAGGCTAGGGTTGACAAGCATTAACCCTAATAATATTCCTAATAATTGAGAGCCTCCAAACACTTTGAACGCCGACCAACAAACGAGTACTGGTAAGAAAGCAAACGCAGTATCTGTTAAGATTTCAGTAAATGTAATGAAATTATCTGAAATACTGTCTGGCGTTAAACCGAAAAACGCTAGGATCGAAGGCTGTAAAATTAACCCCCTTACCCCCATAAATAATCCGGTAGCGACCAACGCTGGAATAATTGGTACAAATACATCTCCAAAAAGACGAATTATTTTCAAGAAGATATTGTCATCTTTTTTGTCTGAAGCAATCTCTTTTAAGTCTGATTTTGTCGTACCAGAGATTCCTTCTTTAAGCATTGCTTCATAGACCCGATTCACGGTACCGGTTCCAAAAATAATTTGGTATTGTCCAGAAGTAAAGAAGACGCCCTTAGCCATATCGATCTCCTCAATTACTTCGTCATCAATCACATCGCGGTCTTTGACAATTAGCCTTAGCCGAGTCGCGCAATGGGCCATCGATATAATATTGTCTTTCCCGCCGACGCCTTCAATGACATCCTGAGCAATTTTTTGATAATCAGTATTACTCATTTTTTTTACCCCATTTCTGTAATAGTATTTATGTCAATTCATGCTATTTAAATGACCTATATCAACAATGATAATAGGAATACGCAAATAGGGCGTTGCACTTTTTTACTATTTAAGGGTCATTTTTTGACCTTTTATAGTGTTTAGGATTGATGTTCATGGTTAATTGGAAATAGTTCCTAAATGACTTTACATTTGAGAATCCTGATTCATATGCAATTTGTGTAAGTGTCTTATCAGTCGTATCCATAAGCACAATGGCCTTTTCTAAACAAAGGTTTCTTTTGAAATCTAAGAATGTCTGTCCAGTGATTGAATGAAATAGACGCGAGAGATAGGCTTCTGAATAACCACAAGCAGAGGCTGTTTCTTTTAGACTAGGGTTTTCTTTATAGTGTTTTTTTAAATACTCTACAACAATTTCAAGCTGCTTTAATTGCTTTCGTTCCTGATGTTTATCTTTTTCGTTATTGTTAGAAGCAAAATGGGTAATCAGCAAATATTTTAAGTTTAGTACTTTACTGCGTTCCATTAAGTAGTCATACTCATTCTGCGATAAATGATACGCTTTAATGTCGATTATAAGCTGTCTAATTTCATCTAATATTTCAGATTGCTCATGGCTTTCACAAGTACTTAACTGGATTGAGACCTTTTCTTCCTTAAGAAAATTTTCCGGGAACTGTATAATAGACACATGATTATGGGTAATGCTTTGGGTAGAATGTGGTGTGTCCGAATTAATAAATAGCAGATCACCACTATTCATAATAACCTTTCTTCCTTCATACCAAACTTTTAAGCTACCTTCTCTGCAAAAAATAAATTCAGGGCTATGATGCCAATGCATAGGAATAATTCTTTCTGTATCTTTTGCTTTAAATGAAAAGAATTTAATGGACTTTTTTTGATTGATTTCAATGTATTCGTATAAATTATTCAAAATCAAATGTCTCCCCTTCGGACATAACCGAAATAATAAGGGTCCTCTTTTCGTCGAACAATCGACTAAGGAGGACCCGAAGTTTGTTTTGCGTTTTTCTTATTGTCTAGCTACAGCGCCTAGTGACTAGCAAATTTACGGCTTCTTCCTACGATAAGTCAACATCGATTCACCCTTCAAGTTCATCGTGTTTCCTTTATCTCGTCAGAAGCCTTTAAATTTGTACGTCGCTGGACAGGCGCTTTCGCTTTTCGTATTAAGATTCCATTTGCCTTGCTAAAAAGCTGGCGGCTGTTTCGGCGGATTTTTGTTCAATTTCGCCAATTGTGCGATCTTTAGAGAAGATAACGACCGCGCCAATCGGATCACCGCTCGCAATTATCGGTGAAACAGCATAGGAGGTAAGTTCCTCTTGATTTCCTTCCACTAATATCGTATTTCCGGCATTTTTTTCAATCCGGGAAGTACGATCCGCCATCGATCTCTCAATCACTTCACCATTATGTTTATTCAAATAGTCCTTTTTAGAAATTCCAGCAACAGCAATGGCGCTGTCTCGGTCACAAATTAAAATAGAACTGCCTAGACTTTCAAATAAGGCTTCTGCATATTCCTTAGCAAAATCCCCCAATTCACTAATAGGTGAATATTTTTTCAAAATAACCTCGCCGTCTCGATCCACAAAGATCTCAAGTGGATCCCCCTCTCGAATTCTTAAGGTCCTGCGGATTTCTTTTGGGATAACCACTCTTCCCAAATCATCGATTCGACGAACGATACCAGTTGCTTTCATCTTATGTTGCCTCACTTTCATCTGATGATTTTCAGAAACACAATCCGATAGTCATGATTGGCAAATCTTTACCAATTAAGGAAGTGTCTCTGCTATTTTGCTTTCATTTCCAACGGTTGTTAAATTTAGTATCTTTCAGATGAAAAGTTCTATTCATAAATTCACTTATTTTTTTGGTCGGGGTATGCAAAAATGTTTTATTTTGTAATATCAACGACTAGCAGTTTTTAGTTCTTTCATTATTTTCTTAACCATTTCCAGCCATTCTTGTTGGTTCATTTTCCCGATTTGGATGGTTATTTTTAATTGAGAGCCATCCATACCAAGACCCACTTTTCTGCCAAATTGGCTACAAATCTTAAATACCTTCGAGCCGTCGGTTTCACCTGTACCTGTCTCTGACATGTGAATAGCAATTTCGGATTTGGATTGTTTGATCGATTCCAGTTTGGCCTCTTTTGCATATACTTTCATTTCAGCCACCGTAAATAATAATTCGACCTGCTCTGGGTAATCGCCAAAGCGATCAATCATTTCTTCTTGCAGTTCTCCAAGTTCTTCTAATGTATCAATGTTTCTAAAACGTTTGTACATCTCAATTTTTTGGCGTCCGTCCTTAATATAAGTATCCGGAATATAGGCATCCAGTTCTAATTCCACTTCAAATGCCGGCGGCTGTTGTTGAGTAATCTCGCCCCTGCGCTCATCAATCGCTTCCTTCAGCATTTGTGAGTATAAATCAAAACCTACTGAATCAATAAATCCATGTTGCTGAGATCCTAACAGATTTCCGGCACCTCGAATTGACAAATCTCGCATAGCAATTTTAAAGCCCGAACCCAATTCGGTAAATTCCTTAATTGATTGTAATCTTTTTTCTGCGACTTCTGTCAGCACTTTATTTCTTCTGTACGTAAAATACGCATAAGCAACGCGATTGGAACGCCCGACTCGTCCTCTTAATTGATAGAGTTGGGAAAGACCCATCCGATCAGCATCATGAACAATTAATGTATTCACATTTGGGATATCTACACCTGTTTCAATAATCGTTGTTGTTACTAATACATCGAATTCTCCATCAAGAAAGCTAAGAATCACTGATTCTAATTCTGTCTCTGTCATCTGCCCATGGGCATAGGCCACTCTCGCATCAGGTACGAGTAAAGAGACTTCTTCTGCTTTTCTCTCGATATCCTCGACACGATTATATAAGAAATAGACTTGGCCTCCTCTGGCAAGTTCCCGTTCAATTGATTCCTTGACAAGGGAGCCATTATACTCCATCACGTATGTTTGGATTGGAAAGCGATTTTCCGGTGGTGTTTCGATAACAGATAAATCTCGTACTCCCAGCATTGACATATGCAAAGTTCTTGGGATTGGCGTTGCTGTAAGGGTCAATACATCAATATTAGCCTTTAACTGTTTCAATTTTTCCTTATGGGTTACACCAAAACGTTGTTCTTCATCCACAATTAATAACCCTAAGTCTGCAAACTGAACATCCTTAGATAAAAGCCGATGTGTTCCAACTACAATATCGATCGTTCCATTTTTTAAGCCCTTTGTTGTTTCCGTTTGTTGTTTTCTCGTTCGGAATCGGCTAAGGGAACTAATATTGATAGGATAGTCTTGAAATCTCTCTTTCACTGTTTCAAAATGTTGCTGGGCTAATATTGTCGTTGGCACAAGAAACGCGACCTGTTTTCCTTCCATAATCGCTTTAAAAGCTGCTCGAATGGCGACTTCAGTTTTTCCGTAGCCTACATCTCCGCATAAAAGTCGATCCATCGGTCTTTCCTTCTCCATATCTCGCTTAATTTCCACAATAGAACGCAACTGATCCTCTGTCTCCTGATAAGGGAAAGAGGTTTCTAGCTCTCTTTGCATATCACCATCTGGCGAAAAAGCATAGCCTCTGGCCGCTTCTCTTTCTGCATATAGCTTAATCAGATCATCTGCAATATCTTTAACAGATGTTTCCACTTTCTTTTTAACACGTTTCCAGTCACTGCCGCCTAATTTATAGATTTTAGGGTCTTTTCCTTCAGAGGCGACATATTTTTGCACTAAGTCAATTTGTTCTACAGGTACATATAACTTGTCACTGCCTTGATACCTTAAATGCAAATAATCTTTATGCACCCCATTAATGACAAGTGTTTCAATACCAAGGTATTTTCCAATCCCATGATTAACATGAACAACATAATCGCCTACTTGTAATTCAGAATAACTTTTAATTCGTTCAGCATTTGATAACTTTTGCTTTCTTTTTACTTTTCTTGTTGTTTTATTAAAAATTTCTTCTTCCGTAATAACAGCCATTCTGGATCCTTGTAATTCAAAACCTGTCGTCAGTGAACCGATCATAATTTGAATTCCGGAGTCCCTTATTGAGGGTTCCTTTACAACGGCTGCTTCTATTTCGTAATCCTCTAAAACCGAATGTAGCTTTTCGGCTCTTTCTTGGTTAGGAGCTAAAAAAATAACGGAATATTGGTTATGATGCCAGCGATCTACTTCTCCCTTTAACACATGCATTTGACCATGGAAGTTTTGCATTGGTTTACAAGAAATATTGGAGATATTTTGTGGATTGGTATTCGCTATATGGCGCAAAAACATTGAAAGATAAATTTTAGGCTGTGATCGATGGGTAGTCATTAATTCTGAGAACTGGAATGATACAGGAACATCGTGCACCATTTCCCCTTGTTCTAATAAGGATGTATACCACTCTGCTTCTTCCTTTTCCAATCTTTCATTCATTTCTTGAATACGACTCATCTCATCAAAGATAAGTAAATCATTGGTAGAAAGATAATCTAGTAAACTTGCTGCTGGATCATAATCAAAAGACAAGTACTTGAAAAATTGCTCTGGCTTCTGCCCATTCCGCAATTGTTCTAAGTCATACCCAATCTTCTCTGCCATTTTTTCCTTTGCATCTTGACTTCTCAATTTTTTTAAAGACTTGGCAAGGGACTCTTCCAATTTTGTGGCAATCGCCTTTAGTTGTGCGCTGCCAACAGGTGATTCAGTAGCAGGGCCGATCAATATCCTTTCTCTCTTTTCCTTTGACCGTTGATCTTCCAAAGAAAAGGTTCGAATAGAATCTATTTCTGTATCAAACAATTCAATTCGAATCGGATCTGTTTCAGTTAATGGGTAAATATCAATAATTCCCCCACGCATACTAAATTCACCTGGAGCACTTACCATATCTGTCCGTTGATATCCCATTTCTACAAATCGTAGTATCTCTTTCTCTACATTTAATTCTCCGCCGACCTCAATAGCCAGTAAATGCTTCTGCCATTCAGTTGGAGTAGGCAAAATTCTCCTCAGACCTGCAACAGGCACAACAAAAACACCAGGCTGACCAGATGCCATATAATTCAGGGTCTCAATTCGTTGCGCACGTAGCTCAGGACTTGCGATACCAATTTCTGCGGCAATCAATTCATTAGCCGGATAAAGAAATAAACGTTCCTCACCCATTAATTGCTGCAAATCCTCATATATCTTCTGTGCTTGTAAAAGATTATGTGTCACGACAATGATTGACTTCTCTGTATTATTCGCAACAGATGCAATAACGGCGGATCTTGCAGAACCAGTTAATCCTGAAACAAGCTGTTCTTCTAAATTCTCATCTATTCCTGATAAAATTGATTGTATTTCTGTTTGTTGTGAAATTAAATTTGTTAATGCTTCCATACCTTACTCCTTTTTCTAAAAAGCTTTGAACAAAAGCGCTAGCACCTTGATGTAAGAAGAAAGGCTAAATTCGCGCCGTCCTGGCGGCAGACGCAAACGCGACGTCCTGTCGCTTCGTCTGCACTAGTACCTCCTGTACGTCGCAACGCCCTTCTGACCAACATCCTGTTGGCCTCCGACAAGCAAATGTTCTTGAACCTGGGAAGAGGCTTTTTCCCTTCATAGGTTCAGGGTTATTTGACCTCGTAGGGCTAGACACTGGAGCTAAATCCAAACTAGCGCCCTTGTTAGCCCAAATGCTAAATGTATAAAGTACTAAATGTAAAAAAACTGATTTTGTTAACAGAAAAATGCTTTGGATAACAGTCCAAAGCGTTTAATGAATAAAAAAGTCATACTGATGCAAATCAGGATTTTTCTCAAAAGCCTTTTGGCAATTCTCACAAATAGTTTGAATTTGGATATCTCCATTTCCACTATAAGTGATCATTTCTTGTCTTTCAATTTCATTTAATTGATGAATACCTAATTCTTCCTCGGTAAGTAGTTCACCATCAATTTTCCCTACTTCTGTAGCACAATGACGGCAAAAATACTGAACCTTCATAAAAATGCGCCTCCTTACAAAAACAATCGGTTCATATAGTATGAACAGGTTTGTAAAGAGTTATTCATCATTAGATATTAAACTGATTCATCACTTCAAGAAAGGGCTTTTCAAACCAAGCCTCACAAGCATCCGCACACTTATCAATCACAGGCTGCATGTATTGCCATTCTTCTTTATGGAATTCCCCTAATACATAATCCGGTACAGTCATGCCCGTAGGCGGACGATTAATCCCCACGCGAATTCGGTTAAATTCTTGTGTACCCAAATGGGCAATCATTGATTTTATGCCATTATGGCCACCAGCACTTCCCTTTTGTCGTAAACGAATCTTCCCTACCGGTAAATCTAAATCATCATAAATCACTAATAAATCTTCTTGCTTTATATCAAAATAGTCCATCATAGGGCGGATACAGTCTCCCGATAAGTTCATAAAGGTGAGAGGTTTTACAAGAAGAATCTTTTCTCCATTATGATGAAGCAAAGAATACACCCCATTAAATTTTGCTTTTGTTAGCGGGATACCATATCGATCAGCCAAGTGGTCTACCACTTCGAAGCCAATATTATGCCTTGTTCGATTATATGATCGACCCGGATTTCCTAATCCAGCAATTAATTTCATCTTTTATACACTCCAATATATCACACAATGACCATTCCCTTTATTATACAGGAAAGTCGTTCCTAAGAGAACTGCCTTTTTAACAAGAAAAGCGCAAGGCGCCCGCCTATCGGCGACAAGAAAATGTTCTGAGACAAAGAAAGGCGTTCTTTGCCTTTCATTGGCTCAGGTTATTTGACCTCGAGCCGATGGCGCCTGGAGCTAGACACCAACCACAAGGTAAACAGTTATCCACAAGCAACAATTTTATAGTTTCCTTAACAAGAACAAAAGCGCAAGCGCCTTGAACTAGGAAGAAAGGCTAAATTCGCGCCGTCCTGGCGCAACGCCGATAGACTCGCTCCTGCGAGCCTCGAAGCAATCTTAAGAAAGACTTTATGCTTTCTTATCTTTGAACGAAAGCGTAAGCACCTTGGTTCAAGGTAGATCCGCCATTAGCCAAATCTTTTATCTTTCTTAAACTTTTAAAAGAGCACAGCGATAAAGCGCAGCCTTGCTTCGGCTGCGCAGTCTCACTTTTATATAATCAAAATCCTTGTTTATATTATTCTTCAGAAGACTTGTCTTCACCAATGACTTCCGGTTCAGCTTGAGTATCTGAATCAGTAGATTCTTCCTCTTCTTCTCTCGGTGGCTGTACAGTGACAATTGTTTCTACTTCTTCATGATTAATCGTGATATTATATTTATCTTTAATATCTCCCACTGTTATAGTGTCACCGATTTGTTGATCCGTAACATCCACCTCGAAAACTTCTGGGATATTGCTTGGTGTTGCTGTCACACTTAGTTCGTACAGGACTTGCTGGGTGACGCCACCTTGCTTAGCACCTTCCGCTTCCCCAACTAGTTCAACACGCACAAGAGCATCCATTTCTTGTTTCATATCAACCGCTAGAAAATCGGCATGTGTTACTTCATTTTTAATTGGATCTTGTTGATATTCATGCAGAATAACATTGGTTTTCTTTCCATCTAGATTTAAAGCAATAACACCATTTCTTCCGACCTCACGCATCGTTTTAATAAATTCAATGCTATTGATGAAAATAGGTGTATTTTCAACTCGGTAACCGTATACAACGGCGGGTATATCTCCACGCTCGCGAATTTCTGTTAATTGTGAACGACGTCCGTGTTCACGACGATTTGCAGCTAAAACTGATTCCATTAATGACACGACCTCTCGCAATTATTCAAAATACTATACTTCTATCTATACCCTACCACATTAGAAAATAAACTTCTAATGAAAAGGTTTCAAATTCAGAAATACTCTGAATATGCGGAATTAAAAAGTAAGTCTTAGCCTTCTAGAAAAAGCAGTATGAACACAATTAGATTTCGTTTTCAAACATTTTATTGCTGGGCTTTCGCATCTTCAACAGCAACATTGATCTCTTCTTCCAGTTCTCTTAATGCTGAATTCACATCAATGTCTGTTTCTGCTAATTTCAAGATTGTTTCATCATAATTAACGAATGAATCCCAACGGCTAACTTGTTCGTATTCGGCTGGTGTCCGCTGATAAAATGCTAGGACATTCTTGCCTTCATAGCCCGGATCATCCTGCCCATATTGTGCTTCCAGATCTGCATCAATATAAGCCGGCCCACCAGCTGCCGTACGTGCCCTTCTTGTTTGGTTTTCTTTCGAGACGTATTCCATCAACACTTCAAAAGCAA
Organism: Bacillus sp. J14TS2; assembly: GCF_018333015.1. Taxonomy (NCBI): domain Bacteria; kingdom Bacillati; phylum Bacillota; class Bacilli; order Caryophanales; family Bacillaceae; genus Bacillus; species Bacillus sp. J14TS2. Next base: position 42,604 of record NZ_BORE01000021.1, read on the forward strand.
GCTCAATATTGTCACTATGCTTATTAATCATCATTGGTGTCGTGCCGAGATAATGCCCCGTATCTGGCTGCTCTTTCCAAACTGGCTGTGGAGCAATTTCAATATTTTCTCTTGTATACTCCATTTCTCCATATTCCCCAGTTAAGAAAGATTGCCAATCAATTGCCATAGCTGCCATATTATCCTGGAACATATTGCCATCATGATCCTTTTGCCACTCGTAGATACTAGGAATTCGATAATATTCATAAAGCAATTCAAAGTATTGCTTAAAACGCGGGTCTTCTGTCACAAGAGACTCTCCAGTCTCAGGATCAGTCGCATTAATGGCTAGTTGACGGAGTGGCAAAGAGATGGAAGAGCCGCGAACAGAGTCGCTACCGCTTAACTGCAAACCAATATAATTGATTCCATTCCGTTCTCCTGTCATTTCTCGCGCTAAATCAAGTAATTCGTCCCAAGTCATACTCTCTTCTGGATCGGGATAAGGCACCCCGAACAGATCAAAGATTTCTTTGTTGTAATATAGTGTGGCATAACCCGTTCCATCCGGCATACCAATTAATCGCCCTTCTCCAGCTGGATCCAGCGCTCTGATATATGCCACAAGCCCAGGGTCAAGACTGTCTAAATCAAAATCAAACTGTTCAACTAAATCATCTAAAGGAAGTAGCATATCTAAATCTTCTAATATATGCACCCCTCCGCCTGTAATAATATCAGGGGTTACACCACTAGCCATAACCTCCTGCAGGTTCTCAGACGTTACATCACTTTGAATATGTTGAAGTGACACATGATCCATCTTATGGTTCACTAACCCCATTCGATCCTGCATTCGCTCCTCATCCCAGCGATCCACCATCGTGATCACAACGGGTTCTTCTTCATTTGTTGCTTCTTCTTGCGATGATTCTGCAGAATCATCTTGTAAATCAGGGGCAATAATTTCTGACGCGCCGCTGCTACCATTATTGTTTGAACAAGCCATTAATACGATTCCTATCAATCCTAAAAGAACAAGTAATTTTATTGGTTTAAAAGATGTAGGCATCTTCTTCCCTCTCTCCATTAAAAGTAAGCGCCATTGGTTAACGCTTTTATATCAAAATATATTCCAGACAGGACCTCCACTCTATATACCGAAGAGTGGTGCACCCTTTTTGCTGTTGTTTGAATTGAAGTTTATTGCAATATAATCAGCTCAAAAGGAACATGGTCCTTAAACAATTATCTCATCAGATTAATTCTCCTTTTCTTGTAACTCTTGGACTTTTTTATCGGCTTCTTCTTCCGCTTCGCGGAGAACCGTATTAATATCTACTTTGTCAATCGCAAGCTTGCGCTGGGCTTCTCCTAAAACAGAGTAAATATCAGCATCATACCGTGTCGGTGTTGGCGTTGGGGCTGGCTCAACAGAAAATATATCATCGAGTACATCTTGTTCATATAAACCCGCTCCTTCTGCATAAGCCCCACGAATTTCTTCATTATCAAGGACGCTCAAACGCAGTACCTCTTTCCCAAGATATGTTTGCGCCTCCTCTGTCACAAGCTCTGCCACTGCGAGCATTGCCGCTTCACGATTTTCGGCTGTTTCAGGCACTAAAAATAAATGATAGTCAATTTCCCTTCCAAGGTCTGGATGCTCAGATGTTGTCGGAAAGCTTGTAAGGCCCCAGTTTACTCCAGTTTCCTCCATGATAGGAATCCGACTTGTAAAGGCAGCAAACCAATATGGTACCATCGCCAAGCGCCGCTCTTCCATGAAAAAATTGAAATTATAATTATACTGTTCCTCGTTTACAACCCCGGGCATCTGGTATAACTGTTCAAGCTGTCTAAAAATCTCTTGATATTCAGGTGTATTGATGGTTGCCTTGTCATTTTCATCGACAACTGGCAGGGATCTTGGGCGGGACATAATTTGCGGCCCTCCTGGAGAGAACCCAATATAATCTGTTCCTCCGACATTTCCTGTCACTTGTTTAGACAGCTCGATCACCTCATCCCATGTCATCCCCGACTCTGGATAAGAAACGCCAAATTGATCAAAAATATCTTTATTATAGGCAAGGACTCCTTGGTTCATAGAAACAGGCATTCCATAAATAGCTCCTGGCTTCCCTGTCAGCTCCGCAAAACTATTCAAGTTTTCTACAATAGCCGGGTTAAACTGGTCGAGAGAAAGACCACTTGTCTCAAAAAATTCGGACATATCTCCTGCAAGCTCCATGTCAATCTGCTCTAATAAGCTATAATTACTGGTTGCAATCAAATCAGGCACCTTACCCGATGCAATCATTTCTTCGATATTGACATCTTTCAACATCTCGATCGAAAGATTCGGATACTTTTCAAGAGCTGGCGCAAACAACTCATCGGCCATTTCCTGATCAATAATCCCCATCGCCTTATTCCAAAGCGTTAATGTAACAGGTTCATCGAATACAGATTCATCCACTACTTCTGCTTCATTTGCATCATTATCATCCCCACTTGTGTCTTGAGCACCGTTCTGACATCCGATTAATACCAGAACCATGAAACCAAGATAAACAACTAGTGATTTCTTCATTACCCCTCAATCCCTTCATCGTTTTGTGTTTTATCCGGAAAACAGAAAACAACCCTAATACGAATTGACAAATATCAATTCGTATTAGGGTTGTCTCAGTTCGTCTCCACCCGGATTTTTATTATTCTATTAAACTAATATAATTAGCGCTAGATTCCCGCGCCGAAAATCTTATTACTCATTATCGTTGAAATCGTTTACAAATTCAAGTCCTTTTTTATATTTTATTAATCATCACTGATATGACTAGCTGAAACAGCTGCTGCTCCTGCCTGCAAAGCTGCGTTCATTTCTTCCTTTGTTTTGAACAAACCTCCTGCCACCACAGGAAAAGGGACGCTATTGACTAGCTCCTTAATCACACGCGGCATCAAGCCTGGCATCGCCTCTATAGCATCTGGCTGAATTTTAATCGCTGTCTCAATCGCCTTTTCCATTGCATGTGTATCAATAAGAAAAATACGCTGAACCGTTTTTAATCCATTTTTCTTACCTTGGATAATTGATTGGCTCCGTGTGCTGATAATACCATCTGGCGCAATCACTTCAGCAACATAACTCATACCATCCTGTGTATGGCTCTCAATCCCAGTAATAAAGTCAACATGGACAAATACGGTCTTGCCTGCATTTTGCAAATGATAAACATACTCTGGTAATTCCATCATTTTCCCAGTTAATAAAAAGACGGTCTGATAAGATGATTTCAGGCATTCGTCAGCCTGGTCCCAATTTGTTATTGTATAGATATAAGGTTGTTTAAACATATAGCTGCTCCTTTATCTCAAAATAAATATCCTAACATTCTGTTAGTTATTGCTCCCGCATGGCTCTCTCTTTTTCAGCAAGATTAAAACTAGTATTGAGGATGTCACATCTGCTATCCCCTCCTCTAACATCTCCTTAAATGTTCTGGGCCAAAGATAGGCATTCTTTGCCTATCTTTGGCCCAGGTTAAAGTAGAACATCAGCTGAAAGTACGCCGACTCAACTGACATCCTGTACGTCGTAACGCCGATGGACTTGCTCCAGCGAGCCTCACATCGATGGCGCTTAGAGCTAGACATCGAACACGACATCATGCAAGTTTACCCACAACTAGGATTTTATTGTTTTGAAAAGCAAAAAAACCCTAATTGAAGAAAGGATCAGCACAAAATGCAAGCATATCCTTTGTCCAATTAGGGTTTTCTCATAGTCTCCACCCAAATGTCCATATGTCAGTCACTTTTTATAGATGCTTTTATTCGCATTTTTCTATATCCATTTTCACTGTCAATTGGGCTTTTAAGCGTTATAAATAAAGATAGAGGAAGAAAGGACCTAAAACCTAAAAACAAGGTTTTGATCCTTTCTTTCAATTAAATTTCAAACAATTAATCAAATAACGTGCTAACTGAGAGATTTTCATGAACACGGATAATGGCTTCACTTAATAGAGAAGCAACAGAAAGCTCTTTAATCTTATCAATTTTCTTTTCCTCTGGAAGAGCAATAGAATTTGTAATTACTAATTCTTTAATATTAGAGCTCTCAATCCGATCAATAGCCGGTCCTGATAAAACAGGATGTGTACAGCATGCATACACTTCTTTTGCTCCATTTTCTGCAAGTGCCTTTGCAGCAAGAGTGATGGTTCCCGCTGTATCAATAATATCATCAATTAAGATAGCGACTTTACCATCTACATTCCCAACGATATTCATAATTTCCGCAACATTTGGACGCGGGCGTCGCTTATCAATAATCGCAATTGGCGCCTTCAGACGGTCCGCAAGTTTTCTAGCCCGTGTAACACCACCATGGTCAGGAGAAACAATGACGATTTCATCCTTTGAATAATTCTTTGCTTTAAAATAGTCCCCTAAGATTGGCACACCCATTAAGTGGTCAATCGGAACATCAAAGAAGCCTTGAATTTGTGGTGCATGTAAGTCTAATGTAATAAGGCGAGTAGCCCCTGCTGTTTCAATTAGATTGGCAACAAGTTTTGCTGTAATTGGTTCTCTGGCTCTAGCCTTACGATCTTGACGTGCATAACCATAATAAGGTAAAACAATGTTAATTGTCTTTGCGGAAGCTCTTTTTAAAGCATCAATCATAATTAAAAGTTCCATTAAATTATGATTAACTGGGGAACATGTTGACTGTACAACATAGACATCACAGCCACGTATGCTTTCCTCAATATTAATCTGAATTTCACCGTCACTAAAGTTATGGACCGTACATTTCCCCAGTTCCAATCCTACAACATCAGCAATTTCTTGCGCTAATGCACGGTTTGAACTTAATGAAAAAATTTTCAAGCTTGGGTCAAGATATTGATTTGACATTTTGAGCCTCCAATTATTTATCCAAATTTAGTTTCTTGACATAGTCTTCTTTATTAACCTGTCTAGCACGTGCAATCGATAAGGCCTTTTCAGGTACATCATCTGTAATAGTAGAACCTGCGGCGATATAGGAATTCTTTTTAATCGTGACAGGAGCGACAAGATTCGAGTTACACCCAACAAAAACGTCGTCTTCAATTTTTGTTAAAAATTTGTTCTTACCATCATAATTTACTGTGATAGACCCACAACCTAGATTCACATTAGAACCCACTTCAGCATCACCAATATAGCTTAAGTGTGAAGCCTTGCTTCCCTTACCAAAGTCAACCTTTTTAAGCTCAACAAAATTACCGATCTTCACTTCATCATGAATGGTTGATTGTGGTCGGATATGTGCGTAAGGACCAATATTAACATGAGAGCCAATCGAACTATCATGAACAACCGATTGACGAATGTTCGTATTAGAACCAACGATAGCATTTTCTAACTCACTATTTGGCCCAATCTGACAATCATCCCCAATCACAGTCTTGCCTTTCATCACCGTTCCAGGATGAACAATGGTGTCCATCCCAATTTCCACATCTGTATCAATATACGTATTAGCGGGATCCACGATTGTCACACCATTTGCCATATGTTTCTCATTAATTCTTGTTCTCATAATCTTCTCTGCCCGAGAAAGGGCCAAACGATCATTAATACCCATTGTTTCATTAAAATCATTTGTTTGGAAAGCTGAAACGACTTCATTCTTAGCCTTCAATATTTCAATGACATCTGTTAAGTAATACTCGCCTTGGGAATTATCATTCGAAACTTCTTCAAGCGCTGCAAATAATGCATGATTATCAAAGCAAAACATTCCCGTGTTAATTTCTTTTACATTTCTTTCTTCTTCATTGGCATCCTTATGTTCTACAATCTTTTCAACTTGACCTGTATGATTGCGGATGACTCTGCCGTATCCTGTTGGATCCTCTGCATAGGCAGTTAAAATCGTTGCCTTTGCTTGCTGCTGATCATGTGCTGCAAATAATGCTTCTAAAGTACCCGTACTAATAAGAGGAGTATCACCGCAAATGACAAGCGTGGTTCCTTCTTTATCCTTCAATAACTCTTTGGCCTGCATCACAGCATGAGCTGTGCCAAGCTGCTGTTCCTGAATCACAAATTCACTTCGTTCTTTTAACTGTGTCTGTACAAGCTCTGCCCCATGTCCAACAACGGTCACCGTTTTACTTACTTGAAGCTTCGCAATATTATCTACAATATGTTCTACCATCGGTTTTCCACAAACCGGATGAAGTACTTTATAAAATTTCGACTTCATTCGGGTCCCGAGTCCTGCTGCAAGAATTACAGCAAATCTATTCGCCATAAACGGACCTCCAATAACCTTTTTTCCATTATTGAATATATCTTATCTACTAGTATTTTTCAAGAAATCCAATACTTCTATTAAAAGTACGTGTTCAAAAAAGAGGATAAAAAGGACCAATTCGCACGAAGGAAAAGCAAGTCAACTAAACTTGCACGTGGTGTGGTGACTTCGACGTTCGACACAGGACGTGCCGGTATTTAGTCGAAGTGTCATTTTTACCGGACTTTTTGAACTTCCTCTAAAAAATAACACAATATGTTTAGTATAATCATGATTGGGGAAATAAGAAAGAGATTAGCAGAAATAGGGGAAATTTGGAAGGGGATTTGGCATGGAACTGATGACCATAGTCCTTATCGACGAAACAAAAACCCTGCACAAAGGCAGGGTTCACCAATCAAAATTTATCTGTTTAAGAGGCTCCAGCTTCTTCCAATTCTGGTTCTCCAACTTCTCCTAAACGATGGTATTCAGCCAATACGGCATCCTGGATTTTGCTGCGAGTACTCGAATTGATCGGATGAGCAATATCCCGAAATTCTCCATCTGGAGTGCGCTTGCTTGGCATTGCCACAAATAATCCGTTATTACCGTCAATAACACGTATGTCGTGTACGACGAATTCCTCATCTAGAGTGATCGATGCAATCGCTCTCATTCTACCTTCCGTGTTTACACGTCGTAGTCTCACGTCGGTTACTTCCATTGTGCTCACCACCTTCTTCTCCCAAGATCGACATACGTATGTATTCAACATAAATTTTGAATCTCCTTCTTTATAGCCCAAATTTTTTTAAAATTTGTAAACTTATTTTATTAAAGAAGGTGGAAGAAGAAGGGGCGAACTCTATTTTACTTGAGCAATCACTTCAATTTCTAGCAATACATCCTTCGGGAGTCTTGCGACTTCTACACAAGAACGGGCTGGCTTATGAGATGAAAAATAATCTCCATATACCTCATTAATTGTTGCAAAGTCATCCATGTTTTGAATAAAAACAGTCGCTTTTATAACTGTCTCCAACGATGCACCTGCTTCTTCTAATACAGCTTGAAGATTCCGGAAGACCTGATGAGTCTGTTCCACAACTCCACCAGCAACAATTTCCCCCTCCGGAGTCAAAGGGATTTGACCTGAACTATAAAACAGTTGATTCGCAACGATCCCTTGTGAATAAGGACCAATCGCTGCAGGTGCCTGATTAGTCGATACAATTTTCATAATGAATCCTCTCCCTTTCCCTATATAAAATGAAACTCTTTATATTTTTATAAAAAATCCACTTGTCCAGAGAAGTAATTCCCCTTTGTGACAGTGATTTTCTTTTCCTTCATATCGACATTGGCCAACTTAGCAAGAGATATATACTTGTTAACCAATCGTTCCTCTTGATACTCTGATTCCACTAGTACGCCAATCCCAGCGACCGTTGCATTGAACTCTTTGAGAAGGTCAACCATCCCATTAATCGTTCCTCCTGCTTTCATGAAATCATCAACGATTAAAACACGAGACCCTTCCTTTAGGCTACGCTTTGAAAGTGACATCATTTGAATACGTTTGGAAGATCCAGAAACATAGTTAATACTCACAGTTGAACCTTCTGTTACCTTATTGTCTCTTCTAACCATAATAAAAGGGACGTTTAAATGATGGGCAACGGCCTGAGCAATCGGAATACCCTTTGTCGCTACTGTCATCACCACATCAATATTTAAATCCGATACAGCTGATGCCATCAACTTTCCTACTTCATTTAAAATTTGCGAATCCCCTAATAAGTCGGTCATATATAGATAACCGCCAGGAAGCAAGCGATCGGGATCTGCAATGGACTCACATAAATGTTGAATAAATTTCTCCGCTTCCTCTTGTTTGATTTTCGGAATAAACTTAACCCCACCAGCAGCTCCAGACACAGTTTGAAGAGTACCAATTCCTCTATTTTCAAAGGTCTCTTTTATAATCACCAAATCCTCACTGATAGAAGACTTTGCTGCCTGGTATAAGCCTGAAAAGTGGGTCAATGACACAAGTTCCCGTGGATGATTCATTAAATAGTAAGTCATATCTACCAATCGCTCACTGCGACGAAATTTCATTCTTTACCCTCCTGCACAATTGGAAAAGCAGATACCTACTTAGAAGTGAAAACTTTTGGGTTCTATGTCAAGGAAAACACTATAGCAACGAAACACGCAGCAGCACGTCTCTGGAGCAAACGCCAGCAGCAAAATAAAATGTTGACTTGTCCATAGGATGGAACCCAAGGCTTACTAAGCATTGAGCTAATTAAATACTAGTTAGTCTGGTGTTACTTTTCCATCTTTTTAAAATACGAATAATCATATAACAAATATACATGATCGTACGGATACAAACAAGATTTAACTTGTTTTAGGTAATCTAATTTTCGATATCTTTTATTTATGCCCTAATAATCGTACGGCAAAAACTTGACTACAAAATCCGCGCAGACCATTATACACTCTATGAAGCCTTGAATCATGCTGGACAAGGCCAAAAACGGTAGGACCGCTCCCGCTCATCAATACGGCATCTGCTCCGAATTTCTCCATTTGCTCTTTAATCAAAGCCACTTCTGGATACATTTTCAATGTGACGTCTTCGAGTGCATTTCCTAGTTGGTTACAAATCCCCTCATAGGATTGCTCATTCAAAGCCGCTATCATGCCTTTTGTATTTGGATGAACAACATTTTTCATGTTCACATTCTTGTATATTTCTGCTGTGGAAACACCTATTTCTGGTTTAGCTAAAATAACCCAACAATTAGGGGGAGTTGGGAGGGGGGAGATTTTCTCTCCTCTGCCTTGCGCTAATGCCGTCCCTCCATGTACACAGAAGGAAACATCCGAACCGATTTCGGAACCAATCTGAGCCAATTCATCGGTCGAAAGATGAAGTCCCCAAATTTCATTAAGCCCTTTAAGAGTAGCCGCCGCATCACTGCTTCCACCAGCTAGTCCGGCAGCTACAGGTATTGCCTTATCAATTGAAATTTTTACACCCTGTTGAATTTGAAATCTCTTTTTCAGCAAATTAGCCGCTTGATAAGCTAAATTTCGTTGATCATCTGGAACATAGCGACTTTGTGACGCCACTTCAATTCGATCTTCTTCTAATAAAACCAACTCTAAGCGGTCAGCTAAATCAATGGTCGTCATGACCATTTCGATCTCATGATATCCATCTGATCGTTTACCTAGTATATCAAGGGTTAAATTAATTTTTGCTGGTGCTTTTATCAACATGAAATTCACCTGCTTATTTTCCCGTCTGTTTATTGAAAAGCGCAAGGCACCTGGCATAGGAAGAAAGGCTAAGTTCAACGCCTTTCTAACCAACATCCTGTTGCCCTCCGACAAGCAAATGTTCTGAGACAAGAAAAGTCCGGTTTTGACTTTTATTGGCTTAGATTATTAAGCGGAACATCGGCTAAAGGCGCGACATCCTGTCGCAACGCCGATGAACTCACATCCTTTGAGCTTCTCGGGGCTAGGCACTAGAGTTAGATCCAGTATTCACCAAACTTAAATACCTTCTTACCACATAGTAAGAATCACGCTATCATTTCTACGTTCATTTGCATAAAATAAATCATACCAAATTGTGACGTAGGACGCTAGATACTTTATTTTAACATAACATAAATAAGAAAGGATTTTTGAACTTCTCTTTCTGCAGATGAATCATTCACCACTCTTTAAAGGATAAAGAAAGCCGAAGCACATGGCTCCGGCTACGGGAATTTGTATTTTGCTTCAAGGCAGTTCAGATCATAAATTATCAGGTTTATTAGAAACTTGTTGTTCAGCAATTTCAATGGCTCTTTTCACCATATTCCCTGCATCCCTGGCTTTTATTCCGCCCCATCCTTCTTTCTGGACAACATCATAAAATCCCAGTTCTTTTGCCAACTCTTCTTTCATCTGATCAGACATGATCCCTTTTCTACGACCCAAAACAAACTCCTCCTTTACCCGCCTTTATATTGTGAACATCGAGAGAGAATTTTATCCTGGATAGTAGTGGTATCTAGAAAAGCGTGTTTTACCTTTCATTGGACCAGGTTAATATGCAGAACATCGGCTATGTTCGCAACGTCCGGGCAACAGGCTCAGATTGCGATGACAATCTCTACATCTGCACTGTACATCCTGTATGTTGCAACGCCGATGGACTCGCACCTGCGAACTTCGAGCCAATAGCGCCTGGAGCTGGACAACAACTGCCCATCCTTAAAGCAATCTTAAGAAAAATTTTATGCTTTCTTATCTTTTAATAAAAAACAGCAGTAAACAATATTGTTTACTGCTGTCCTAGTGCTAAATTTCCCACTGTATCCTCAAAAAATGTTAGTTCAACTGTTTCAGTAAGTACATCTGCATAGCTATAGGAAACACGTTCAAATGAATTTTCCTCTTGATCTAATTCGATGACAAAAACCGATGGATAAGTTTCTGCCAAAACCCCAGAACGTTCAATTGTCTTTCTGCGGCCGCCATTGGCTTTTAACATTAATCTTCTTCCTAAATTTGAATCAAGAGATCGTTTAATGCTTGCTAATGTTTTTGGCATTGATTCCACCTCACTAATGTTCATTATAACACAAGATGAAAAAATGGTCAAATAAATCATTAATTTTAACAGTCTTTACATTGAGTTGTCAACACTTTTTTATCTACAATATCGCCCATTTTCCTACATTTTTAGTATGGACCTAATTTTAAAAGTTATGTAAAATTTTATTGTGCGTAAGTATACCGATTAAAAAGGGGGAAAATGGCGTTTAAAGAGGAAAATTCCTCGATATTGTGCAGAACGAGTGGATGCATTAAGATAATGTTTAAAAGTCCCCCACTTCAAGCAATGCGCTAAGTGGAGGCTATCGCGATGTAATCAAAACGGCAGAGACATGTGGACGGAGGCCCACACGGCGTGGGTCTACCTATCCCTTGTTCATCCACCTGCTCAAAAAGTTATTCATCTACAACAGGCTTATAAGGCATTCCAGTTCGTAACACACCTTTTGTTTCAATTCCGCCTATCCCCTTTTCACCTGTTAAAGTATTGCGTAAAACATCCCAGACATTGATTCTTTCCATAAAAGGGGTATAACAAATTTTAGCTACAATATAGACAGGGTCTAATGCATGTATATTGACCCGTTGTGGTGAACTAGCAAAATTAGCTCCAGCATGTATAAGCGATTCAAAATGAGATTGGCAAGCCCCTGCAAAAATAACTAATTGATCAAGACTTGGCACCTTTTTTCTAGCCTCTTTCACTGTTTCAACAAAATATTTTGAATGCCGATAAGCATTTAAATCAGCTTTTTTTCCTTTAGCTTTAGAATAAGCGTCATGTCCAGTAATGACTAGAACGTCCGGGCGATAGTAATCCAATAAATCTCCTATCTGATGATGCATTTCCTTTTCATTACAGTGAACACCATATACGGTGACACCTATTTCCTCATATAAATGCAGGCATTTTTCTAAATAGGAACGATCTCCATCGAGATGGAGAATACGTCCTGGCAATTGGAAATACTGAAAATCCTGGCGATACCCTTGTGTCGCTTTAAACTCCTGCTCATGCATTAATAAGTCTAGATCTTGCCGAAATAACTCCAAAGATTGATCTTCAAGAGAGCGAACAGTTGTCGATCTTTTCAATCGATCCGATTCATCCATTGGAAGAAGATCGGTAAGCGGTGCATCTGCGATTAGCCGATAATCTTCTCCATATAAAATAGCAACCTTTTTCCCGTCTACCTCAATGATATCTGTTACTCTAAAAACAATGTCACATTTATAAGACGCGCGACCTACAATCATATTGACTTCTACCACAGTCGTCAACTCCAAAAAATAAGCATTCGTTATCTACTAGGCTATGCACGGTTTGCTTGCCACGTGCATGTAACGAATTAACTATTTGGATTGACAAATGCCCATAAGGAATCACTTAATTTCCCAAACTCCTCGATTGTGAGTGTTTCACCACGTCTTTTAGGGTCAATATCTGTTTTATGCAAAGCAGTTAGAATACATTCCTTTTTATCTTTTCCAAATCCACTTGATAAGTTATTTAAAATTGTTTTACGCCTTTGTGCAAAAGATTTACGTATGACATCAAAAAAGAATTCTTCGTTCAATACTTGAACAACTGGCTGTGTTCTTTTGATCAAGCGGATCACAGCGGAATCCACATTCGGTTGCGGCATAAAAACCGTTTTAGGAACAATCATCACCGTTTCAGGTATTGTGTAATATTGGATGGCAATCGACAAAGAACCATATTCCTTTGTTCCTGGCTTTGCTGCAATTCGGTCAGCCACTTCCTTTTGCAACATAGCAACGATCCCCCGTAAAGGAAGCTGCTCTTCCAATATCTTCATAATAATCGGTGTCGTTACGTAATAAGGCAGATTCGCCACAACCATGAGATCTTGTACCTCTGCAAATTTCTCCGCAATGACAGCCTTCAGATTGGCCTTTAGCACGTCTTGATGGAGAATCTCAACATTTGCATAAGGAAATAACGTATCTTCCAGAATCGGCAACAGACGCCCATCAATTTCAAATGCCAGGACTTTCTTGCTCGTTCTCGCTAAATGCTCAGTCAAAGCGCCAATCCCTGGGCCAATTTCTATAGCACCTGAATGCTTTGTTAAACCAGCTACCTCGGTAATGTTTCTTAAAATATTTGGATCAATTAGGAAATTCTGTCCCAAACTCTTTTTAAATGAAAAACCATATTTATTTAAAATTGCCTTTGTCCGTATCGGAGTAGCAATATCCTTTTGCATTATGTCCGCTCCTCTTGAAAAATCCGCTCCAGTGACTGTTCAAAATCACCTTTTGTAATTTGAAACATTCTTAAACGTTTGTGAAGCTGTTTTCCGTTTGTGTAACCAATTTTTAATAATCGGCCCAATTTGTCTCTTCGTTCTTTTGATCTTGGCTCCCCGATCAAGCCCGCTGCTAGGAGATCCTCTTTGGTAATGACCTCTGGTTGCGCCTCTAACATTGGCTGCGCCTCTCTTAATGCCTCCTGGATCACTTCTACGGATGCATGCTCCACACCGAGGCCCTTTCCATTATGAGCGATGGCCTTTTGCTTCTCAATAAAAGCATGTTTACAGCCTGGCACTTGTTCAGAAATGATTTTTCGGATCTTTTCACCTGGAAAATCGGGATCAGTTAAAACAATTACACCCCTTACCTCCTGTGCATGTCTAATCTTCTCAATCGTTTCTCGAGTTACGGCAGAACCATTCGTTTCAATCGTATCTGCATCAACTGATTTATGGATAGCTCGGGTATCATCTTTACCTTCTACAACAATTATTTCTTTTATTTTCATTTTTCCTCCAAAAAAGTGAAACGTTTTTGATTCTAATACGTCTTATATAGTAAGATAGTTTTCCCCTATCTTCCTGACGATTATCTTTTGGATCATGCCAGTGGAACAAAAGATAATCGTCTTTTAAAGGAATTGCTTTTTAAATTATAACTTTCCTTTCCAAAAAGGACAAAAATGTTAAGAAAATATTTTCTTAACATGAAAAAGCAGAGAAATTAATTCTCTGCTCATTAGATCTATTTAATTCAATACCCGTACTTTCACGTTTTTCCGTCCAAAGCGATAGGCTTGATCTTTATCTGGGACAAATAAATCAATACGATTTCCTTTGATTGCACCACCCGTGTCACCTGCAATTGCATGCCCATAACCCTCCACCCATACTTTGGAGCCTAGGGGAATGACACTTGGATCAACAGCAACGACTTTTGCATCAGGATTTGATTTCAAATCGATTCCTGTAGCCGTGACACCAGAACAACCATTGCAACCAGCTGTATATGCTGTTGCACTCATTGTAATCTCATTTCCCTCTTGTGGGGCAGCAGCAGCTTCTTCATTCGTGGCTTCTTTTTTCGTAGCACTTTTTTCTGGAGTGCTGTTGGAAGCGCTATTGCTTGTTGTAGAAGTAGTATTGCTTTCTTTGCCGCGTGACACCTGCGCAACTAACACTTTCGTTCCTACAGCCACAATCTTGTCTTGGCTATCATTCACAGTTTCCTCTGTCACGAGTTTACGTTTTACTTCTTTGCCATTTTCTTTTATTACTTCATATTCCTTTTTCAAGAGACCTTCTTTTCCATCTTGAACAACCTTTTCAGTCCCTTGCTCCAGATCCGAATCCTTTTTGGTTACAAGCGCATAATCAATAGACTCTTCCACCACATCGGTGACCTTTTCAACGCGGGTAATTTTTACAACTGATTCAGGTTCCACGTCTTCTTTTAAATTCGGTTCTACACGGTCCAAATCACCAAGCTCAATGTCTTGTTGCTTTAAAAGGTCAGCGACCGTAGTCGAAGTAGTCCAAACGTCTTCCTTTTTCTTCCCATTTTGAAGAGTTAAAAGAAAGGCGCGATCTATATTTAGCTCCAACTGATCTTGTATAGCATCCTGCATAGAAAAGTCAATTTCATCATGTTCATTGATTTCAATTTTCTCTTCATCCAAGAAATCATCTACTGTTTCAGCTGTTGTCCAGTATACACTCTCTTCATCATCAATCTTCACAGCGACTCGCTTTGTTTTTTCCCATACCACCTTTAGATGGTCTTTTACAGCTGTATCCTTCGAATGAGATAAGTAATCCGTATCTTTTACCGGAACTTCAAGCTCATCTAGAATATCTCCCACGGTGCTAGCATGGGTTTTAACTGTCATTTCCTCCCCGTCTATTGTAAGGGCCACAGTTTTCTTAGTCCCCTCATACGTAAGTATGCTCAAAGTAGCCGAAAAAACAATGAAACTAGCAATTAACATGCCTAATTTCTTACGTGTCATTGATGAAAAAGTAAAACTTTTTTTAGGTGTTGCGTTCATCAAAGCACTCCTCCTTCTTCTTCGAGAGTTTCACACAAAGGTGTGTAATTGTCAACCCCCTCTCTCTCTTTCATAAGGTAAAACCTATTATGCACAGATAGATTTAAAAAAGAAAGAGAAAGTTCTCGACAATTCCTTTATATAAAGGGGCAAAGTTTGTAGAATAAACGGGTATTTCCCAAAATGCACAAGGTGCCCCCTATCGGCAACTAGCAAATGCCTTGAGACAAAGAAAAGCGCCCTTTTACCCTTCTTTGACTCAATTTATTAAGCAAAACATCCACTAAAGTTCACGCCGTACTAGCCAACAGCTTGTTGGTCTCTATTATTTCTTTTTATCATTTTTTATCAATCAATGCCGAACACTCTTTTTGCATTGTTAGTTGTTTGTTGCGCAACCTCTTGTAAACTCAAACCTTTTAATTCCGCAATTTGCTCTGCTACTAACTTTACATAGGCAGGCTCATTTCTTTTCCCTCTATAAGGGTGAGGAGCCAAGTATGGACAATCCGTTTCCACCAATAAACGATCCATTGGCACTCGTACTGCTACATCTTTAGGCTTCTTTGCGTTTTTAAACGTAACGGGCCCACCAAGAGAAATGTAAAAGTTCATCGCCAAACATTCTTCGGCAGTCTCTGGGCTTCCACTAAAACAATGCATAATTCCGCCCACTTGTTCTGCTTCTTCTTCTCTTAAAATGGAAATAATATCTTCTGTGGCTTCTCGGTTATGAATAATGATCGGCAAATGTAATTTCTTTGCCAATGTAATTTGCTTACGAAATACTTCCTTCTGAACTTCCTTTGGGGACTTATCCCAGTGGTAGTCCAAGCCCATTTCTCCAAGTGCAACAACCTTTGGATGTGCTGCAACCTCTTCTAGCCAAAGAAGATCTTCTTCTTGCATATCTATAGCATCAACAGGATGCCAGCCAACACTTGCATAAACATGATCATATCGATCAACAATATCAAGTGCTTTCTCAATCGTCGGGCGATCAAACCCGACTACAACCATATATTGAACACCTGCAGCATTCGCTCTTTCCATGGTTGCTTCAAAGTCTTCCGCAAACTGTTCATCATTTACATGACAATGTGTATCAAATAACATGACTAAAACTCCTTTATAGAGTATACTCCAAAATCTTATAACATTTATATCAATTGATTAACATTTACATTACAAAAAAGAACATAGAGAGTTATGGAGAAAAATACGTTTTTTGCCCATTGCTCTCTATGTTATTGTGTCTCTAAGCTTTCTCTCTATGAACATAATATTACATTTAGTTTACAATTGCGCCTTTTTCAAGTGAATCAGCCACTGAAGCAAGCGCCAATTTTCCATTTTTCTCTCCTGCCAAAATCATCCCCTGTGATAATTCACCTCGTAATTTCACTGGTTTCAGGTTTGCCACAACGATTACCTTTCTACCTACTAATTCTTCAGGTTTGTAATGTTCTGCAATTCCTGATACAACTTGACGAGTTTCGTAACCCAGATCAAGTTGTAGCTTTAATAATTTATTTGCCTTTTTTACAGGCTCACATGCTGTTACTTCTGCTACCCGCAATTCAACCTTTTTAAAATCATCTATCGTGATTTCTGGTAGATGTTGTACTTCTTCCTCATTCTCTTCTTCCTTTTGCTCGGTTGGCGCGGTATCACCTTGCATCTTCTCTTTAATAAAGCTAATTTCCTCTTCCATATCTAAACGAGGGAAAATCGGTTCACCCTTTTTCACAACCGTTACGCCTTCTGGTATTTGACCAAAATTCACTAAACTCTCCCACGACGTTAGATCGTCGGTCATTACATTTAACTGGCTTAAAATCTTTTCAGGCGTTTTTGTTAAGAATGGCTTTAACAATATCGCTACTCTTCTTAATGTATCGGCCAAATGGACCATTACACTCGCTAATTCATCTCTCTTCTCTTCCGCCTTAGCCAGTTTCCATGGTTCTGTTTCATCAATATATTTATTGGTACGGCTAATCAACTGCCAAACGGAAGATAAGGCAATCGAAAACTCCATTTTTTCCATTGCTTCATCATATTTTTGCACCGTTGTTTCATTTGCCACTCGCAGGCTGTCATCAAATGGTGTGACCGAACCTTGATAAGCTGGAATCACTCCATCAAAATATTTATTGATCATCGCGATCGTACGATTTAATAAATTTCCAAGATCATTGGCCAAGTCAAAATTAATTCGTTCTACAAACCCTTCAGGTGTGAACACCCCGTCTGCTCCAAATGGCACTTCTCTTAATAAGTAGTAGCGTAAAGCATCTAAACCGTAGCGATCAATTAATGTAACGGGATCAACTACATTCCCTTTCGATTTAGACATTTTTCCATCTTTCATCAATAGCCAACCATGAGCAAAAACCTTCTTAGGTAGTGGCAAATCTAGAGCCATCAGCATAATTGGCCAATAAATTGTATGAAAACGAACAATCTCTTTTCCGACAAGATGAACATCTGCAGGCCAGTACTTTTGATATTTCGTATCGTCTTCCGTTCCATAGCCAAGAGCGGTAATATAATTCGTTAATGCATCAATCCAAACATAGATGACATGTTTCGGATCTCCAGGTACTTTCACTCCCCAGTCAAATGTTGTACGGGAAACAGCCAAATCTTCTAGCCCTGGTTTAATAAAATTATTAATCATTTCATTTTTACGAGAATCAGGTTGGATAAAATCAGGATTTTCTTCATAAAATGCTAATAGTCGATCGACATATTTACTCATTTTAAAGAAATACGATTCTTCTTTTACCTTTTCAACCGGTCGCCCACAATCTGGGCAATTTCCATGATCCAATTGGCGCTCCGTAAAAAAGGATTCACATGGGGTACAATACCAGCCCTCATATACATCAAGATAAATATCATCCTGATCAAGCAATTTTTGAAATATCTTTTCCACTACTTCTTTATGGCGTGTTTCAGTTGTACGAATAAAGTCATCATAGGAAATATCCAGCTTCTCCCACAATTCTTTGATTCCTTTCACAATGCCATCTACATATTCCTGTGGTGTAAGACCTAATTCCTTTGCCTTACGTTGAATCTTTTGCCCATGTTCATCCGTTCCCGTCAAATACATAACATCATAGCCACGCAATCTTTTATAGCGAGCCATGGCATCCCCAGCCACCGTTGTGTATGCATGGCCTATATGTAAATTCCCGCTTGGATAATAAATAGGGGTGGTAATATAAAATGTATTTGCCTTTTCTCCCACTTTAGTCGCCTCCAACGTTTTTTTAAAAAGGTACATATGTCTAAAAACAGGAAATTCGACTTATGTCACGATTTCCTATGATGACACACCTTGATCGATTCTTATCCACTTCCGCATTGATCAGTTTGCTGCAACGTGGATAAAAACGCCCTCTAAATCTTGATTTACCCTCGTTATACTTAAACCATCTTTTTTGCATCATAACCTTTTCTATCTCCAAAATATACGTGAAAAAGACCTTTTTCGCAACTTTCGAAAATTCCTCATCCTATTCTCCTAGCTTATTGACTATACAAAGGATAGTTGGTATGATAAAAGTAACATTTTTACCTATTAAAAAGTAGAAAAGTCCCGAATTTTATAATTGATCTATGCCTTTCAGGGGGAATGAGCATGAAATCTACAGGTATTGTTCGAAAGGTCGATGAGCTTGGGCGTGTCGTGATTCCAATTGAACTCCGCCGTAATTTAGACATTGATATTAGAGATTCGCTCGAAATCTATGTAGATACTGATCGTATTATTTTAAAAAAGTACAAACCCAGTATGGCCTGTGAAATCACAGGTACCGTTTCAGATGAAAACAAAAGCTTTGCTAACGGGAAACTTATTCTGAGTCCTGAAGGAGCAGAGCAATTAGTTAAGGATATCCAAAATACCTTCTGCAAATAAGAAAAGCGCAAGGCGCCCGCTTATCGGCGACAAGCAAATGTTCTGAGACAAAGAAAGGCGTTCTTTGTCTCAGGTTATCATGCAGAACATCGGCTAAGTTCGCGCCGTCCTGGCGCAACGCCGATGGACTCGCTCCTGCGAGCCTCGAGCCGATGGCGCCTGAAGCTAGATCAAGCATTAGCCGAAATTTATACTTTCTTACCTTTTAAAACAAGGAAACTGAGGAAGACACCACTTGCTTTATTTCAGGGGGTGTCTTTTTTTGGACTCTTCTACGGAATGCCCCTTACCTCTCAACATGATAGGCTTGATAGACTTCGCGTTTCGGCATTTGTCTGTCCTTTGCGGTCAGTTTGATTGCCTCCTTTGAAGAAAGACCTTTCTCATCTATATAGTATTGCACATGATTTTGCATATCCATTGCGCTCCACCATCGTTCCTCTATTTCTTGCTCCTTTACCTCATCCGGCTCAATAATTAAGCAAAATTCACCACGAACTTCTTGTTTCTCTGTCCATTCAATGGCTTCCTCTATGGAACCCCTTAGAAATTCCTCAAACTTTTTTGTCAGCTCCCGGCACAGAACAATATGACGAGTTCCAAAGACCTCTTTCATTTGTTTCAATGTTTCTTTTAAACGATGGGGAGCCTCGTAGAAAATAACAGTAGCTTCTTGCTTAAGCAAAATCTCCAATTCAGCTCTTTTTTCCTTTTTCCCCCTTGGCAAAAAGCCATAGAAGTAAAACGGCTGTGGTGTGATTCCAGAAGCAATCAAAGCCGTAACTGCAGCGTTGGCACCAGGCAAAGGGACCACTGGTATTTGAGCTTGAATTGCTTGTTTCACAAGTTCATAACCAGGATCAGATATGCAAGGTGTGCCAGCATCACTCACCAAAGCGAGAGTATGACCAGCCTCCAGCTTTTTTATTAATTCTCTCCCACTAGCTTCCTTATTATGTTCATGATAACTGACTAATCCCGTAGAAATCTCATAATAATGGCATAACTTTTTCGTATTCCGGGTATCCTCGGCTGCAATTAAATCTACTTCCTTTAAAATACGAATTGCACGAAAGGTCATATCTTCCAGATTACCAATTGGGGTAGGGACTAGATATAAAATTCCATTATTCATTCCTTTTGAAAAACTCTTCTGTATCTGCAAACCCCTTATCACTCATTTCCATTAAAAACTTTTCCTTCTGTTTACGTGTTAATTGCTTAAAAGCATACTCTGCACGCATTGCTGCACTTTTTTGCTCATATTCCGCCGAGTAGATCATTTTTACAGGTCTTCTTGCTCGCGTATATTTAGCTCCCTTGCCACTATTATGTTGTTCTACTCTCCGTTCAGGGTTAATCGTATATCCACCATAATAAGAACCATCTCGACATTCTAATACGTAAAAATAATGGTTATTTATTTCCATATAACATGGCTCTCACTTCTTCGTTATATTCATTTTGTTGATTATATACAAATAGAGGGGAGAGAACTTTAAGGCCGGGACGTCCATCTTTTATCCCTTCAACTAAAATCGTATTTGCTTCTTTCCCTTCTTTAGGATAAACAAATCGAAGTCTTTTCGGCTCAAGACGGTAGTTTCGCATATGCATAAATAAATCCATTAATCTTTCAGGTCGGTGAACAAAAGAAACTTTGCCTCCTTGTTTAAGGAGCTGGCTGCTACTTTTAACAACATCCTCTAAAGTACAATAAAGTTCATGTCTAGCAATCGCTAAATGTTCATTTTGATTCTGTATCTCGGGGGATTTCGATGAAAAATAGGGAGGATTACAAGTAACAAGATCAAACTGATTAGCACCTAATCGAGAAGGCATGTCCTTCAAATCTCCATGAATCATTTTAATTTTATTATCCAATTGATTCAATATCATACTTCTCTTCGCCATATTGTATAATCGTTCTTGAATCTCAACACCCATTATTTCCGCCTTGGTCCGATTAATTAGTAAGAGAGGGATCACCCCATTCCCACTACATAAGTCGATAATTTTCCCTTTTTGAATTGGCAAATAGGTAAAGTTAGCAAGCAAAACAGCATCAAGCGAAAAGGCAAAAACAGAAGGACTCTGGATAATCTGCAATTCTTCTGCTAACAAATAATCTAATCGTTCATCCTCGAATAATTCAACCATGATCGTTCTTTCCTCCATAATTATTGAAAAGCGGAAGCGCCCGTTTAGCGACGTACAAACTTTTTAGGGGCCTGACGAGATAAAGGAAACACGATGAGCCTAGAGGGCGAATCGATGTTGACTTATCGTAGGAAGGCACCGAAAGTTTGCTAGTCGTTGGGCGCTGGAGCTAGATCCAGCAAAGACAATTTTTCTACTTTCCTATCTTTTAAAAGAGCCCTCCCCACAAAGGAGGAGGGCTCGGACATATAGATGGCCTATTATTTTTTATTTAAGAAAGATAAGCAAAATAAACAATCTTCATCCCGGCGGGGACTACCAAAGTGAATGTTGCAAATATGGAAGCCTTCTTGATAGATTCTAGCGAGGTTATCATACCCCTCGCCGATCTCGGTTATTTTATCATATACCGTTTTTCCCGGCTTTTCTCCAGATTCTTCGGGGTTGGAGACTTTTTGGGTTTCCCCCTCCATATGCTTTCGCAAATGGTCGTTCTCTATTTTTAAGGCATGGTTTTCTTCAATTAAATGAGCTAAATATTGTTTGAGTTCTCCTAGTTGCTGGTATAACTCCCCAATCTGCATTTCCATGCTACTGACTGAGTCAAATAACTCCTTTTTATCCATACATTCTCACCCCAATTATTCCGTGGCCGGGATAGATGATGAGCCCTTCTTAACTTCTTCCAATGTATACTCCAATTGTCTTTCCTGGCCAAACAAATCAATCTGAATTAAACGTTCTAACATATTTAATCCTGTAACTTTTCCAGGTCCATCCGGAGTTTTAATGGTTTCACCAATATCGGGCAATTCAGCTTTAGCTGCTTCATATTCATCGTTTTCATATTTCAAACAGCACATCAATCTACCACAAAGACCAGATATTTTTGATGGATTTAAAGAGAGGTTTTGGTCCTTGGCCATTTTTATAGAAACGGGTTCAAAATCTCCCAAAAAGGTTGAACAACATAGCATTCGACCACATGGCCCAATGCCGCCTAACATTTTCGCCTCATCACGAACACCAATTTGTCTCAGCTCTATTCTTGTTTTAAAAATAGCCGCTAAATCCTTTACGAGGTCACGAAAATCGATTCTACCGTCGGCTGTAAAGTAAAAAATCACCTTATTACGATCAAATGTGAATTCAACATCCACTAGTTTCATCGCTAAGCGATGCTCTTCGATTTTGTCGGAACAAATTTGATGGGCCTCTTCTGCTTCCAGCCTATTTTCTTCCACACTCATTTGATCCTTTTGGTTTGCAAGCCGGATCACCTTTTTTAAAGGCAATACAACATCATGTTCACTTACCTGCTTCGGTTCGGTGACAGCCTTGCCAAATTCAACTCCTCGAGTTGTCTCAACGATCACATAATTATCTTTCGTAATCGAGAAATCCCCTGGGTCGAAATAATATATTTTACCGGCCTTTTTAAACCGGACACCAATCACATTATACAAAAGAAGGTCCCCCCTGCAATTTTAACACCAACTGTTCCATTAACAGCTGAGGATTCATATTTGCCTGTAGCATTTGTTTCGCTTCCAATATTGCCATCATTTGTTCAGACAGTCTCCCCGCAGAAGTTTGCAAAGCATCTCCCGCCAACTTTTTCTGTTGATCAGGATAGATCAATTGCTCTTCTTTCCCCAATTGTATATACAGTATATCCTTGTAGATAAATAATAATAGATCCAGTCCCATATCCATTTGTGCCCGCTCCTTAAAATGACCGTTCCATTCATTTTGTAAGGACGTCATCGCATATAACGGATTCTGCTTCAGGACCTCATATAATTTTAACACTATATTTCGTGCTTGTGCAAACCAATCATCATGATCAAGGTCAAGAGCTTCCTGTACCTGATTTGTCATTGCTGATAATAGAGGGGCTTTCGTAGGATGAACCCCTAAAGATATCAACTTTTCCACCACCACATTAGCAGGAAGTGATTGAAAGGTAATCGTTTGGCAACGAGAAATAATTGTCGGCAACATTTGCTGAGACTGTTCTGTTAAAAGAATAGCCGTTGTTTGCACATGTGG
This sequence comes from Bacillus sp. J14TS2, assembly GCF_018333015.1. Taxonomy (NCBI): domain Bacteria; kingdom Bacillati; phylum Bacillota; class Bacilli; order Caryophanales; family Bacillaceae; genus Bacillus; species Bacillus sp. J14TS2. Next base: position 65,986 of record NZ_BORE01000021.1, read on the forward strand.
TTCTTCTAAAAATTTTAATAAACTATTAGCCGCCGAATTTGTCATTTTCTCTGCATCTATAATGATATAAAATTTCTTTTTCGATTCTAATCCTGTTTTATTAAATTCCGCTCGCAACGAACGAATTTGATCTATTTTAATGGACAAACCATCCGGTTCAACGATATGAACATCAGGATGATTCCCATTCAAAATTCTTTTGCAATTTACACATTGTTCACATGGAATGAGGCCATTCTCAAGTTCCGTACAAAAAAGGCTTTGAGCGACCAGCATACTTGCTGCCCGCTTGCCTGTCCCATGCTCCCCTTCGAATAAATAAGCATGGGCAACACGATTTTTCTCAATCCCACTTTTTAAAACCTTTGCCGCTACGGGCTGTTCTTGTTCAAAATCTTGCCAGTTCATTTTATCCACTCACTTGTACTTCGGGTCAGAACGGCATGGTGACTACTGTCGGCACTCAGCCGTTCTTTTTTATTTCGAGCACCTTGTCTAGCTGCAGGCGGTAGGGATGAGAGGCTCGCAGGAGGCGAGTCCATCGGCGTTGCGCCAGGACGGCGCGATTTTAGTCGATGTTCCTCTTATTAATAACCTGTAACCGATGAAGGGAAAAATCAACCTTCTTCGGTTACAGAACATTTGCTTGTCGCCCCTAACCAACCGCCCTGCGCTTTTCTTTGTCCAGCTCCGGCGCCTAGCGACTAGCAAATTTACGCCTTCTTCCTACGTTAAGTCAACATCGATTCACCCTTTAGGGTTCATCGTGTTTCCTTTATCTCGTCAGAAGCCTTTAAATTTGTACGTCGCTGGACAGGCGCCTCCGCTTTTCTTTGTCTAGCTACAGCTCTTTAGAACTGATGGAATTGGTCGATTGGTAGGACGAATACGGTCGCTCCGCCTACAGAGACTTCTACTGGGTAAGGGATATAAGAATCTGCATTTCCTCCCATTGGGGAGATCGGTGCCATTAATTGATCCCGTGATTTACAGTTATCCCGAATAATTTGTAAACATTTATTAACTCTTACATCTTCTACACCAATCATGAATGTAGTGTTCCCCGATTTTAAAAAGCCGCCTGTTGTTGCCAATTTTGTGGATCTAAAATTATTATCTACTAAAGCACTCATTAATCGATTGCTATCCTGGTCTTGTACAACAGCCATAATTAATTTCATCGGCATGCACCCCTTCATTCATTATTATACTATCTCTAGTATATCACGATCCTGTTAGCTAATAAAAATATTTTAAAGAATAATTTGAAAACAACTAGCCATTCGCTTTAATGAGCTTCTCCACCAATTCCATAGTTTGGAGAAATACCTGTTCTTTCGATTGAGAAGCATCTATTTCCTTGATTCTTCCGGGGAATCGCTGTAATAGTTGTTTATAGCCTTGCCTCACCATTCGATGAAAATCCAATTTTTCTAGATCAAGCCGATTTATTTCTCGTCCTTTGTTGGTTTCAATCCTTTTTAAACCAATCTCAGGCTCTATATCAAAATAAATGGTTTGATCTGGCATCAGCTCTTGAATGGCGAATTGATTAATCGATAAAATTTCGTCCATTCCTATCCCTCTTGCATATCCCTGATAAGCAAGTGAACTGTCTATAAAACGATCACACAGCACTATGGCCCCACGTTGAAGAGCTGGTATTACTTTTTCTACTAAATGCTGTCGTCTTGCTGCTGCATACAATAAGGCTTCTGTTCTAGGATCCATTGTAAGATTTTCTGGATCCAATATAATCTCGCGAATTCGCTCTGCTATGGGAATTCCTCCAGGCTCCCTTGTTAAAACAACATCCAATCCTCTTGCTTCTAATTCCTGGGCTATCTTTTGGATGACAGTTGTTTTTCCTGCCCCTTCTGGACCCTCAGTTGTAATAAATATCCCGTGCATAATGACCTCCAAAAGCTTTCTCTTCTACTATTATAGCATTGTCAGCAACCGTTTTAAAACCAATGTCTCTAGACTCCTCTGATACCCATTAATGAAAAACAGCTAACTTCCCATTCCGAAGAGCATCCATCTCTCCTTGAAATCTTGCTCCAAATTTCATCAGCTTCTTTAGTTGCTCAACATGAGTCCGCGTTATTTTTTCTCCTAACATAATAAGGGGGATTCCCGGAGGGTAAGGCGTAATCATCTGTGATGCCACTCTCCCAACAGACGCATCTATTTCTACCCATTCTTCCTCCAAATTTTCCATTTCTTCATAAGAAAGGGCTAACGTTGTGATCATTATGCTTTCTTGCCACAGTATATTTTGCTTGGGCTGGTTTTGTGCTTGTCCACCTGTCCAAGATAAACTTTGTAATTGTTGTAGCGCTTGATCATAGGGATATACCATCCCAGTTTTCAATAAAGGTAAAATAAGTAGAATCTGTTGTGGATCTGCTAGTTCAGGATATACTCCGACTTGTTCAAATTTAGTTTGTAATTCATATCCAGAAAAAGTAGTGTGACGAACCATCAATTTGAGAGGATCGTCGCTTACGATTACTTGAATACCTGAAAGTTGCTTTAATTTTTTTATAAAATCTTGATTCTTTTGTTGGGTATAATATACATCCTCTTTGGAAAAATGGGATACATAATGACGAGCTAGATCTAAAGAGGCCATAACTAAATAGGACGGACTACTAGATTGAAGCATCTTTAAATATCTTTCTACCTTTTTGACCGGCACATGATCGCTATTAATATGTAAATACGAACCCATTGTAAAAGCCGGTAAGGTTTTATGGGCTGAATGAACAACAAGATCAGCCCCTAGTCGAAGGGAGGATGAAGGAAATGGTTCTCCTAAACAAAAATGAGCTCCATGAGCTTCATCGACTAAAACAAGCGCATTATTTTGATGAGCCATTTCGGTCATTGCTTGAAGGTTAAATGTCTGTCCATAATAATCGGGATAAGTAAAAATACAAGCCCGAATGGATGGATACTGTTGAAAAGCCCTTTGCACTGTGTCCACCATGAGCTGTATTTCTCCATCCTCCCTTACTGTTGACGCAATAAAAATTGGATTGAGCTTGGCTAATTGTAATCCATGTAAAATCGATTGATGACAATGACGCTGTACTAACACATAATCTCCCGCTTGGCAGCAAGCTAGAATCATAGCTAAGTTGCCAACTGTCGTCCCATTTACTAGAAAATAACTTTGGTTAGATTGATACAAATCTGTTAATAACCTTTGGGCTTTTGCAATCACTCCTTCAGGAGCATGCAAATCATCTAAACCTTTTAATTCAGTTACATCTAATTGGGCAATCTGGGCAAAGGCTGAATCGATCCCTTCATACAAAATACCATTTTTATGTCCTGGGACATGAAATGAAATTGGCCTATTTTGTTTGTGTTGTAGCAATCGTTCATACAGTGGCAGTTGATCTTGGTTCACCAATTATACCTCACTTCTATTTTCCCTCATTATACTATGCATAAGCACACAAAAACCAGGCACTCCCCTGTCCCTGGTTTAAGAATAAATCTTATTTTCTTTAATCACTTTTAATTGTTTAATATAAAATTGATACGTTGGATCTTGGGTACTCGTCTGTACCATAGCTTTCTCGCAATCTGTACAAATAAACGATGTATATAAATGAATCCCATGCTTCTGAGGTTTTTCACAAACAATACACTTTTCCACTTCTCCACCTCCGTAGCATTTAGTTTTGCCACTTTTTCTTATTTGTATACACAATTTCTAACATTAATCCAATTACAATTATTAATATGCGGCAAAAACATTTCGTGTGTCTGTACATCCACAAATAAAATAGGAATATTCTGCACAGAAGCGGATAAGCATAGGGTTTGAGATAGGTCCCCAATCATAGGACAAGCAATAGCAATCCTTTATTTTAGCATTTTTTAACAACAAAAAGTCCGTTCCCCTTGAAACGGACTTTTCAAAAGATCCATAGCTGAATAATGGCTAGGGCAGCAACTCCCGGCAAACCTAGAAAGCCGGATATAGCAGATGTAATGAAATTAATGGGAACTGCTAAACCAAATTGGTTGCCAATGGCGTTAAGAAAAAATAAAAATAACGCCCCGATCAGAAGTTTCATCAACGATAGGCCCATCCAGCGAAAGACCTTTGTTGGCAATCCCACTACTACAAGCAGAAGTATCACTCCAGCAATAATGGATATGACTATGATTGGACTCATCTTTTCCCCCCTGGAATCAATCCTTTCCATTATTATATGTAAGGTTTGTCCAAAAAGAACGATGAAAAGCTATTCAAGAAAACTGTAATATGAGCATCCCCTATAAATAGTGTATCCCTATTATTAAACCATTATCTTATGGAGATTTTTCTTATTTTAGCTTCTTGGAATAGAAAAAAATACTTTGATTTTGCGAGAAGAGCTAGCCGATGTAGTTCTTCATCATACTCATAGCTCATCTCTTCTAATTGAGAAAAGTACATCCAATCCTTCTTTGAGCTTTCCATTAGCTCAATCAGTTTTTGGTCATATTCCTTCCGAAGCTTTTCCTTTTGAAACATTGTACGCCACCTCTAAAAATGAGTCCTTTAGAACAAAAGCGCAAGCGCCCGTTTAGCGACGTACAAACTTTTTAGGGGCCTGACGAGATAAAGGAAACACGGCGAAGAATGAGCCGATGTTGACTTATCGTAGGAAGGCACCGAAAGTTTGCTAGTCGCTGGGCGCTGGAGCTAGATCCAGCATTAGCCAAAATTTATACTTTCCTATCCTGTAACAAAAGCGCAAGCGCCTTGATCAGCCCCGACAAGCAAATGTTCCGGAACCTAGGAAGGGGCTTTTTCCCTTCATAGGTTCAGGGTTATTTGACCTCGAGGGGCTAGGCGCTGGAGCTGGATGTCGACCGCGACATAAGCAGTTATCCACGAGCGACAATTTTATAGTTTCCTTAACAAGAACAAAAGCGCAAGCGCCTTAATATAGGAAGAAAGGCTAAGTTCATGATGTACTGTCGTTTTGTTTACACGAGCACTTCCTATCCTGCGGACATCCGTAAAGAAAACTTACACTTCTCTACGTCCCTCCAATGCTTTGGATAATGTTACTTCATCTGCATATTCTAAATCGCCACCAACTGGAAGTCCATGAGCAATTCGTGTGACTGTGATGCCCGAAGGCTTAAGTAAACGAGAAATATACATAGCCGTTGCCTCTCCCTCAATATTAGGATTCGTTGCTAAGATTACTTCTTGAACTGTTTCATCTTGAAGTCTTTTTAATAAATCAGGAATATTAATATCTTCAGGCCCGATTCCCTCCATTGGCGAGATGGAGCCATGAAGAACATGGTATAAACCATGATATTCCTTCATTTTTTCCATGGCAATCACATCTCTTGATTCCTGTACAACACAGATAACACTTCGTTCTCGCTTTGAATCTTGACAAATATAACAAGGATCCTGATCGGTAATATGCCCACAAACAGAACAGAAACCTAGATCTCGTTTTGCATTGACAAGTGCCTTGGCAAAGTCCAGGACCGTATCTTCCTTCATATCTAAAACGAAAAATGCCAGGCGGGCTGCTGTTTTGGGCCCAATTCCCGGCAGTTTCATAAAGCTGTCAATCAGCTTGGATATTGGTTCAGGATAATGCATAATCAGTTAACCCCCTAGAATCCAGGAAGGTTGATTCCTTTAGTAAATTGCCCCATCGTCTGATTTGTTAATTCATCCGCTTGTTTCATTGCCTCATTTACTGCAGCTAAAACAAGATCTTGAAGCATTTCTATATCCTCTGGATCAACGACTTCTTCCTTAATATTAACTTCCAGCACTTCTTTATGACCAGAAACAACCACAGTGACCATTCCACCACCAGCTGTTCCTTCAATCCGTTCTTCACCTAATTCCTCTTGAGCTTGAGCCATTTTCTTTTGCATCTTTTGCATTTGCTTCATCATACCTTGCATATTTCCCATTCCACGCATATGCTTTCATTCCCTTCAAATTAATTTTTAACCTCGATTAAGTCTTCTCCAACTAGCTTTACAGCTTCCTGAATAAGCGGATCTGGAGTCTCTTCTCCTTCTTCGTCTTGCTCATGATCCTGATGTTGTAGAAAATCCTCGCGAATCTCTAGCCATTGTGGTTCAGGTACGCCTACAAATTGAAGATTTTTTCCGGTGACTTCTTTTATAAGACTTGCTGTCACTTCTAAAAACTTCGTGTTTTCCATGGCCATTTTGCAATGTATATCATATTTAAATTTTATAACAAAGGCAGTCGGTGAGGCTGCAGCAGGTTCTGCATCCATTAATAGAGCTGCCTGTGATCGCATTTGTCGATTATTCAGTTGCTCAAGGAGATTTCCCCATTGGCTCTTAACAGTATTCAAATCTTCCCGTGTCGCTTCACCCAATATCTCACGAATTTTCCTTGTATTTGCTTGAAAACCTTTATTAGTGCGCATCGGCTTTTTTGCTGGTTGTGCTTGGGACTGCTCTTCCTGAGCTGGTCGATTTACTTTTAAATCCTCCACTTGCTTCTCAAGCTTATCAATTTTTGCAAGTAATTCCTGCACTCCATCTAGATGTTCAAGATTCGTTTGTGTCTTTGTTTGACACAATTTCACCAGGCAAACCTCCAAATAGGTCTTAGCATGATCTGAAAACTTCATATCTTGTTGTGTCTTATTTAACACATCCATATATTCATAAATCTTGTCTGACTGTATAGTCTTGGCTAGCTCAATAAAGTCATCATCCAACGTAGCTCTTTCCAATGATTCCTCAAGAGTAGGGGCTGTCTGATATAGTAAAAGATCACGGAAATATAAAATTAAGTTTTCGATAAAGCGACTAGGGTCCTTCCCCTCCAACACCAATTTCTCAAGGATCGTCAAGGATTCAGAAACGTCTTTTTCATGAATTGCATGAACAAGCTTATTCAAATAATTTTGGGAAACAGATCCTGTAACTGTTAAGGCATCCTCCACTGTCACTCGATCGGTGCTAAAAGAAATAGCCTGATCCAGTAAGCTCAAGGCATCGCGCATCCCGCCACTTGCGGCTTGAGCTATGACATGTAGTGCCTTTTCTTCAAACTGTAACCCTGATTCTGTAGCAATATGGATCATTCTTTGAACTATATCTTGCGCCGTTATTCGTTTAAAATCAAAACGCTGACAACGGGAAATGATGGTCAAAGGAATCTTATGGGGTTCAGTTGTCGCCAGAACAAAGATGACATGCTTAGGCGGCTCTTCTAAAGTCTTTAATAGGGCGTTGAAAGCACCCATAGAAAGCATATGTACCTCATCAATGATATAGACTTTGTAGGATACAGATGTAGGTGCATATTTCACTTTATCTCGAATATCGCGAATCTCTTCCACACCATTATTCGAAGCAGCATCAATCTCAATCACATCTTGTATCGATCCATCGGCAATCCCTAAACAAGCAGGACATTCATTACAAGGTTCTGCAACTGGCATTTTTTGGCAATTGACGGCTTTAGCTAATATTTTTGCGGCACTTGTCTTCCCTGTTCCCCTTGGACCAGAAAATAAATATGCATGACTCGTTTTCTGCTGGAGTAGAGCGTTTTGTAAAGTTTTCGTCACATGTTCTTGCCCCACCACATCTTCAAACGTTTGTGGTCGCCAAACACGGTATAACGCTTGATACATTTATGCTCTCTCCTTCTTTCCCTGTTTTATTTCGACGGCTCATTGGTATATATAAAATAACCCTTATTCATCTTTCTATTATACCTTATTTTGGATAGGTTTGACAAAAAGAGAAGGGAAATGTTTTAAGCGAATGTTCAAAAAGGACTATAAAAGGAACCGAGGAGTTCACAGTGCCTATTTTCACCAGCCTTTTCGAATATAAACAGAGCAAGCAACGGCTAAGTTGTGGTGATCACCCTAATGGATGGGACCACTTCCTAATCGTTGCTCCATTTCTATTAAAAGGCGCCTGAACCACCGCCTCCGCCGCCGACACCTCCGCCAGTTCCGCCACCGACAGAGCCTCCTGAAGAACTTTGGCTATAGTCGGTATACTTTTGATCAGCTTGGAAAAAGGCACCATATAGCATTGGGACAGTAAAGTAAGAATAACTCATGGAAGAGGAATCAACATTTTGTAATTCTTCTTGCCATTGTTGCGTTTTTCCTTCTTTTGCATACTTTCCATTGGCTCCAAAAACCATCACCCTCATCCGATCATCATCTGACGTTTTTTGCCAATCAGCACTTTTTATTTTGTTTAGCCTATTTAACAATCGTGTCCATTCCTCTTTAATATAAAGTCCTTTGCTTGAAAGGGGGCGATAAAAAATCGCTGTAAAACCGGCAACCAAAAATAATATAAAGGCTGTTAGAAACATCGGGATCCCTTCATAGTAGACAGCTGCAATCCATACGCCTAATAACACGACAGAAAGAACTCCAAAGATTGACCGGTAAATAGGTTTCTTTTCACGCACCCCTGCTTCTTTTACTTCTTTTTTTATGGCTGCTCTCCACTCCGTAAGACGTTTATGATAGGCTGGAAGATTTTTTTCTTCTTTAATGAAGTCTTCAAGATTTTCTATATTAAAATCGTTATTTTCACCTAGTTCATCAAACAGCCATGTCAGTAAAATTCTTTCATGTTCATACTCAGCATCAGCATGAATTCTTCTAAATTCGCTTTCTGATCGCTGTTCAACAAATCCTTTTCGCACTAAATCAAGCAAGGCAGCTGGAACATGAACGGCTGTCATATCAAGTGTATAGTATATTGTGGCGGGCATACTCATCTTCTCATCAGGAATAATGGGCTGATCTCTTTTTAATGCTTCCCTAACTAAGCTGCTTTTCCTTTTCTTGCTAATATATTCCCATCCGAATAAAGCAACAAATAAAAGTAGGAAAACCGGGAGCATCAGTTTGGAAACAGAGGCGAATCTTTCCTTATTCTCTGCAAATACCTCTGCTTTATGTTCTAAATTTTCCTTTTCCTGTATTAGTGATTCCCTCATTTCCTTTGATGAGGTCATCGCCATTTCTGCAAATAAATTGGAAGAGTATGCGACTCTAATATCGCCATTTTCTCCTGATGAAACATCCCCCAAAGAATATTCGACAATTCCATTCGTTTGGATACTTTGTTTGTTAAAGGCTTGGTCATAACCAAAGGCAATAACATCCTCTGTCGCACTGGGCGGATGAATAGTAATTTGCATATTTCCATAATCTGTTTCATTTCGTTGGTCGAAAAATGGCCAATAAAATTCTGCTACATCTTCATATTTGTCTACACTGTTGTTAATCACATAATCTAAGGTGATCTCAACTGATTCCTTATTACCCTTTCGATGGATCTTATATAACTCATGGTCTTTTTCCACTTTTAGCGTTTTTTCGTCTTCTTTCGCTATAAAATCCGTTATTTCCGCACCTTTTTTTGGATATATTTCCCGGGTAATGCCATTAAATTTACCTTTAAATTGATAAGTATGTTTTTCTTGTACATGCACATCTCCATTTTTCTGTAAATGGGCATCAATCATGACATTGGGAACAGAGAAGTCGACTGCTCCCACTTTAATCGGAAATAACAAGATAAGAAAAACGATTAAACTGGAAAGAATTTTTCGATTCATATTATCATTCCTAACACGATTTTCTTCATAGTTCTCTTCTATTACATACGATTAAATCGAAGAATGGTTTCATCTTTTGAAAAACAAAAAATCCACTCACTGTTAAAAAGTGAATGGATGTTGTTATGATCGAAATGAAGTCGTACACCTTCCTTCGACTGTATACCATAGGCGTTACTCAAGCAGTTAGCTCGACCCAGGCAACCCCGCGGCACATGAGAGCTTCCACTTAATGCTGCTTCCTTCCGGACCTGACATGGTTCATGGATTCTCATTGCGCGGGACCCAAGTGTCCACACCACTTACTTAAGGCAGACCCTACAGTACAGGCAGCCTCTAGAAGGGATTCAACCCCGCTGGAGCGGATTGCGGGTTACAAGGCTCCGCTACTTCCCCGTCTAGTACGATATGATTAAGTATACAATTTTTCAAAATAGAAATCAATGGCGAGGTTTTCCATTTCAATAATTTTATTTATTTGTTTAATCAGTAGTCTCTATTTCCCTCGGTGTTTCAATGTTCTGCTTCTTTTCTATTCCACTCCGCTTTTCAATCTTTCTCCGCTCCCGAATCTCTCGAAAGAAATCTGTTAATAGTTGGCCACAAGGCTCTGCTAATACTCCTGAAACTACTTCACATTGGTGATTAAATCGTTCATCCTCAAGTAAATTCATAAGCGTTCCTGCACATCCGGCCTTGGGATCAGGCGCACCGTAGATCACCTTCCTAATCCGAGACAATAAAATGGCACCGCTACACATCGGACAAGGCTCCAGCGTGACATATAGCTCCGCTTCTTCTAATCGCCATGTCCCTAATTTTTCACATGCCTTTTCAATGGCGAGTATTTCTGCATGGGCGACAGCATTTTGCGATGACTCTCTTACATTATGTGCTGTTGCAATGACCTTTTGATCTAATACAATTACAGCTCCAATGGGGACTTCATTCATATCTCTAGCCTTTTTCGCCTCTTGGATTGCTTGCCACATATATGTTTCACTTTGCTTATCCATAAAATTACTCCTTCTTTTATGTCTATTAGCCAATATCGCCACATAGAATAGTACAACATTATGCCTGCAAAATGCAGGTCACAAAGGCATGCGACAAACAGGACGTTTTCGTACAGGTGAGGTCTGTCTGACCTACCAAAATGGCATGTTGCAGCCTAGCCTTTGATCCTTAATATAGTAGGAGGACATATCATGCAAATTCATGTTGTAGAGGCCAATCAAACGTTAAGCTTGATTGCTTCTCGCTATGATCTTAATCCGAATATCATTGCCGAAGCAAATGAACTGCCTAATCCAAATAATTTAGTCGTCGGCCAAGCCTTGGTTATCCCAATTTATGGACAATTTTATTGGGTCCAGCAAGGAGATAGTCTTTATTCTATTAGCCAAAAATTTGGTCTTTCCTTTCAAGAGCTCGCAAGAATTAATGGAATTCCAGTTAACCAAGTACTACAAATTGGGATGCGCTTATATATCCCACAAGGACCAAAAACAAATCGCGAATTCAATGCTTATGTAGAACCATCTGGCAATACAGTATCAGAAGCACTAGAAAACAGTGCACGACAAGCGGCCCCCTACTTAACCTATCTATCACCCTTTGCTTATTTAGCGAATGCAGATGGATCCTTAACTGCTCCACTGTTAAATCAATTTCCTGCGATCGCTGAAGCCAATCAAAACACGCTTGTCATGGTGATTGCTAATCAAGCAGAAGGACAATTTAGCTCAGAACTCGGTCACACCCTTTTAACGGATTCATCTGTCCGAGAAACCTTTCTGAATAATATTATCGAGGAAGCAAAGCGAGTTGGCTTCGGTGATGTACATTTTGATTTAGAACGGCTTTATCCTCGAGATCGGGAAGCCTATAACGAATTTTTAAGGATCGCTAGAGATCGGCTCCATCAAGAAGGAATTATGATTTCTACAGCTCTTGCCCCGAAGACCAGTGCAACTCAGCAAGGGGAATGGTATGAAGCTCATGATTATAAGGCCCATGGGGAGATCGTTGATTATGTTGTGATTATGACCTATGAATGGGGATATAGCGGTGGTCCAGCTATGGCGGTCTCACCCATTAATTCTGTACGCACTGTATTAAACTATGCGATATCGGAAATACCCGCTGAAAAAATATTCATGGGACAAAACCTATATGGGTATGATTGGACGCTCCCATTTGTTCAAGGAACAACAGCAAAGGCTATTAGCCCACAGCAGGCTATTCAAATAGCTGCTGAACAAGGAGTGGCTATTCAATACAATGAAACAGCACAAGCACCCTTTTTTCATTATGTCGATCAAGAGGGAAAAAGACATGAAGTTTGGTTTGAAGATGCACGCTCCATTCAAGCTAAATTTAACCTAGTAAAGGAATTAGGTCTAAGGGGAGTAAGCTATTGGAAACTTGGTCTTTCTTTCCCACAAAACTGGTTATTAATTACAGATAACTTCCATGTTGTAAAAAAGTAGTGATGCAACTCAATTTTATGATAAAAAAAAGAACCCTGCTCCAATAAGAATAGGCTTCTAATCTCCAATTTATGCATGTATGGCGGAGGAAGAGGGATTCGAACCCCCGCGCGGTTTAACCCGCCTGTCGGTTTTCAAGACCGATCCCTTCAGCCGGACTTGGGTATTCCTCCGTTACGACAAAGAATATTTTATCAAGTTCGAAAGTTAAAGTCAACCATTATATTTTGTACTGTGAAGTCATTCCTGCTAGATAGGCTTTTGTATCTACCTAGCGGGAATGTTTTATATACGACTGTTTAAATGTTATTTAATCACTTCTCTATTTCTCATATAAGGTCGTAATACTTCTGGAATAATAACAGTTCCATCTTCCTGTTGATAATTCTCCAAAATAGCTGCAACAGTACGCCCAATCGCAAGTCCTGAACCATTGAGGGTATGCACATGTTGCGGCTTCGCACCTGATTCCGGTCTAAAGCGGATATTTGCCCTTCTTGCTTGAAAGGCTTCAAAGTTAGAACAAGAAGAGATCTCCCGATATGTGTTATAGCTTGGTAACCAAACTTCTAAATCATATTTCTTCGCTGCTGTAAATCCTAAATCAGCCGTACACATGCTTAAGACACGATAAGGAAGTTTAAGCAACTGCAGTACCTTTTCTGCATGACCTGTGAGAATTTCTAATTCTTGATAAGAATCTTCAGGTTTCACAAATTTAACTAATTCCACTTTATTAAATTGATGTTGACGTATTAATCCCCTCGTATCCCGACCGGCAGATCCAGCTTCAGAACGAAAACAAGCACTATAAGCCACATAATTTAAAGGGAGCTGACTTCCATCCAAAATTTCATCCCGATGATAGTTAGTTACAGGAACTTCAGCAGTTGGGATTAGGAAGTAATCTTCGCTTTCAATTAAAAAGGCATCTTCTTCAAACTTCGGCAATTGCCCTGTTCCCGTCATACTCGTACGATTCACCATATAAGGAGGTAGCATCTCTTCATAGCCATGCTCTTCCGCGTGAAGATCCATCATAAAACTAATCAAGGCGCGTTCTAATTTTGCACCCAGTCCTTTATAATAGACAAATCGGCTGCCCGTCACTTTAGCGGCCCTTTCAAAATCCAGAATACCGAGCTGATCGGCGATATCCCAATGGGGTTGTGGCTCAAAGTCGAAAGAACGGATATCTCCCCATTGGCGAATATCCACATTATCATCCTCTGTTTCTCCCACTGGTACACTTTCATGTGGAATGTTTGGAATAGATAACAGCAAATCCCCTAACTTTTCCTCTACTTCTCGTAAAATCTGATCAAGCCCTTTGATTTCATCACCAACTTGGCGCATTTCTAAAATAACCTCATCAGCATTTTGTTTTTCCCTTTTCATTTTTGCAATTTGCTGTGATACTTCATTTCGCTTACTTTTCAGCTGTTCAACTCGTATAATTGTCTCTCTTCGTTTTTGGTCCAGTGCCTCAAACTGATCTAAATCTGTTAAATCTTCTCCTCTGTGCTTCAATTTCGCTTTAATTTCAGGAAAATGCTCGCGTAAGTATTTCATATCTAACATTTCGTCATTCCTCCTTTTCAACATTAAAAAAACCCTCATCCCCTGAAAGGGACGAGAGTTACCCGCGTTGCCACCCAAATTGAAAGTATATATACTTTACTTTCCACTTCATCGATAACGGTTCAAACCGAAAATGCCTACTCACTTAAAGTTCAGCATTTTGCTCAAGGATGGATTCATAAAGTCGTACCATCGATTCTCACCAACCATCGATTCTCTAAAGATACATAATCTTTATTACTATTTCCTTTCAACGCCATGACCATATAAATTTGCTCATACTATACTATAAGCAAGGATTAATTGCAAATTTTGCTTTCATTCTTTTTATATTCTTCGACCATTTGCAAAAAATATGCGGTTAAGCGGTTGTCCTCTGTAAGTTCAGGATGAAAAGAGCAACCTAGAAAAGGACCTTCCCTAACCGCTACAATTCTTCCCTCATATTTTGCCAAAACCTCTACATTTTCTCCAGCTTCTGTTATATGAGGAGCACGGATAAAAACAGCTGTCATTGTATCCTCCGCTACACCAGCAATTGCTATTTCCGCTTCAAAACTGTCCTTTTGGCGGCCAAAGGAATTTCTTTCGACAGTTATATCCATTAGTTGTAAATGAGCATCTTCTTTATCAGAAAGACGTTTCGCTAATAAAATCAAACCGGCACATGTTCCAAAAATGGGCTTTCCTGCATGCGCGAATGCCCTTAATGGTTCCATAAAACCATACTTATCAAGCAGGCGACGCATCGTAGTACTTTCCCCGCCGGGAAGAATAAGACCATCCAGCTGTTCTAACTGCTCCGTTGATTTTACTTCAATTGCTTCTGCACCACAGTTCTTTACAGCCTGAGCATGTTCGCGAACAGCCCCTTGTAATCCAAGGATTCCTACTTTTAACATTTTACCACCCGCGCTCTTGCATACGATTTTCAGGAGTTAAGGTTGAGATTTCAATTCCTTTCATCGCAATCCCGAGATCTTTTGATAGTTCAGCAATTTTCCCATAATCTTTATAATGGGTTGTTGCTTCTACGATTGCACGGGCGAATTTAGCAGGATTTTCTGATTTAAAAATACCAGAGCCAACGAACACTCCATCTGCTCCAAGTTCCATCATTAATGCGGCATCAGCAGGTGTTGCAACACCACCCGCTGCAAAGTTAACAACCGGAAGACGACCATTTTCCTTAATTTCCAATAAAAGCTCATATGGTGCACCTAGTAATTTTGCCTCTGTCATAAGTTCATCTTCATTCATTGCCACTACTCTACGTACTTGGGCATTCACTTTACGAATATGGCGAACTGCCTCGACAATATTCCCAGTTCCTGGCTCTCCTTTTGTACGAAGCATTGAAGACCCTTCTCCAATGCGTCTAGTTGCTTCACCTAGATCACGACAACCACATACAAAAGGAACAGTATATTCCTTCTTGTTTAAATGGAACTCTTCGTCAGCTGGTGTCAAAACTTCACTTTCATCTATATAATCAACACCCATTGCTTCCAATACTCTAGCCTCAACAATATGGCCAATCCTAGCCTTTGCCATCACTGGGATTGATACAGCGTTCATCACTTCTTCCACAATCGTTGGATCCGCCATTCGTGCAACACCGCCCGCTGCCCGAATATCAGAAGGAACACGTTCAAGAGCCATAACTGCAACTGCTCCTGCCTCCTCAGCTAATTTTGCCTGTTCTGCGTTGACAACATCCATGATGACGCCGCCCTTTTGCATTTCTGCCATGCCACGTTTTACTCGATCGGTTCCTGTTCTCATTTATATATCCCCTTCGCTTTTATCTGATTATATCTATCGGATTAATTCTACTATTTAGTTAACTATAAAGACACTTCCCTGTCAATACAGGGAAGCTATTCTATACTTATTAAAACCATCCTTTAACCGTATCTGAAACGCTTGTCCATAAGCCTGAGAAGAAAACACCTACACTACGCATCATCAGTACAAACCAATTAGCTTTCTCAACTTCGTTCGTGGTAATAACTTTTACAGTTGGTTCAAAGCCTTTCGTCAAATATCCATAATCCGCTTCACTTTTGGGTTCAGCTACTAATGTACCAACTTGTTCATTTTTCTTAATAGGAGCCGTTAATTCATCATCTTTATTGACCATATCCTTATCTAGCTTAAAGACGGGATTATACGCATCTTCTTCTCCCTTTTTCACAACCGTGCTCAATGGTTCTTCTGTTTGGATCTTTACGCTCTTTTCCTTCCCTTTTTCAACCCCAAGAGATTTATGGCCTTTAATTTCATAGCCTTTCAGGAAGATCTCCTTCATAGAGAAATTAGCAAAAGCATACTCCATCATTTTCTGTGTTTGTCCAAATCTTCCATAGTCACTGCTTACTCCATTATCATCCTTTGCATTCATTACAACCGTAACAACTCGAAAATCACCACGAGTAGCTGTACCAGTAAAACAGCGTCCAGCTAAATCCGTTGTCCCTGTTTTAAGTCCATCGACACCTTCATATTCAAATTCTAAACCTGGAAGCATTTTATTCCAGTTTTTCATTTCTCCTGGTAAATCTCTAAATTTCTTCTTTGCAACACTAGTTGTATCAAGCACTTCTGGAAAATCTTTCATTAACTTAGCAGCTAATGCTGCTGTCGATCTTGCTGACATTAAATTTTCATCATCAGCTTCTCCCTGAGGATGTTTGCCTTTTAAATCTTTATTATTAAGACCTGTTGAATTTACAAAGTAATAATCTTCTAACCCTAATTCCTCTGCCTTTTCATTCATCATATCGACGAATTTTTCTTCCGAGCCAGCAATGGCCTCGGCAATCGCAATTGTTGCTCCATTGGCGGAGTAAATGGCCATAGCCTCATACAATTCTTGAATGGTGTATGGTTTTCCTTCGTTCAAGCCAACATTGGACAATTGAGCATCGATGGATACTTCATGGGCATAAGCACTAATGATTTGTTCTTGATCCCAAGTAATCTTCTTCTCCTGAATCGCTTCAAACAAAAGGTATTCACTCATCATTTTTGTCATCGAGGCAATTCCTAGCGACTCATCTTCATTTTTTGCATATAGTATTTTTCCAGTGGTTGGTTCTATAATAATGGCCGCATCTGCATGGATATCTAATTCATCTTTTGCATATGCCTGACCTGGTAATTGTAATAAACTAAACATCATAGCAAGAATCAAAGAAAAAATAATCGTTCTTTTGGTCCGTCTTCTTTTCACATGTAAGCCCTCCAACCTTTTATGTACACCTTTGTCATTTTATCATATTTGAACATAATTTAGTAGGAAAATTATGACGCCTACTTTACAAAACTGTGATATTTTGGCAAAGAACAAAAGCGGAAGCGCCTTGATCAGCCCCGACAAGCAAATGTCCCTGAACCTAGGAAGGGGCTTTTTCCCTTCCTAGGTTCAAGGTTATTAAGCAGAACATCGGCTAAGTTCGCGCCGTCCTGGCGCAACGCCGATGGACTCGCATCCTGCGAGCCTCTCGGGGCTAGGCGCTGGAGCTGGATGACAAAACTCAAAATTTCAACTTATCCACAAGCGACAATTTTATAATTTCCTTCACAATAAAAAAGGCAGGACTCCTATATAAAATGGAATGTCCCGCCCTTTTATTATTAAGAAAGAGAGTAATTAGATGACTCTTTCGTTATTTGAACATCATGTGGATGGCTTTCACGTAAACCAGCACCCGTCATTCGAATAAATTGAGCATTTTCCCTGAAATGTTGAAGGTCTGGTGCACCGCAATATCCCATTCCAGAACGTAAACCACCTACTAGTTGATAAATTGTATCTGCAAGTGGTCCTTTATAAGGAACTCGGCCTTCAATTCCTTCAGGTACAAATTTCTTCGCATCTTCTTGGAAATAGCGATCACTTGATCCTTTTTCCATTGCTCCTTCAGATCCCATACCACGATATACTTTAAAACGACGCCCTTGGAAAATTTCAGTCTCTCCTGGGCTTTCAGAAGTTCCAGCCAGCATACTTCCTAACATAACTGCATGTCCTCCTGCAGCTAGAGCTTTTGCAATATCTCCTGAATATTTAATACCACCATCTGCGATAATGGCCTTTCCTCTTTTTCTTGCTTCTGTCGCACAATCATAAACAGCCGTAATTTGTGGAACTCCGACACCAGCAACAACTCTAGTTGTACAAATTGAACCGGGCCCAATTCCAACCTTGACAACATCTGCACCTGCATCAAATAAAGCCGCTGTGGCTTCAGCTGTGGCCACATTACCTGCGATGATGTTTAAGTCAGGGTATTCCTCTCTAATCTCTTTAATCGTTCTTAAAACACCCTCTGAATGACCATGTGCCGTATCAATAACAATTACATCGACTTGAGACTGGACAAGCATCTCAACTCGTTTTATTGTATCGTTCGTAACCCCAACAGCTGCACCAACTAATAAACGACCTTGACTATCTTTTGCCGAGTTAGGGAATTCAATGACTTTTTCGATATCTTTTATTGTAATTAGCCCTTGCAAGACACCTTTATCATCTACTAATGGTAATTTTTCAATTCGATGTTGCTGTAATATATTTTCTGCTTCTTCAAGTGATGTCCCAACTGGAGCAGTTACAAGGTTATCTTTCGTCATCACATCGATAATTGGAACAGAAAAGTCTTGAATAAAGCGCATATCACGATTGGTAATGATTCCTACCAACACTCTTTCCTTTTCGTCATTTACGATTGGAACACCTGAAATACGATATTTTGCCATTAAATGCTCAGCATCAAAGACTTGGTGATCCGGCGTTAAAAAAAAGGGATCTTTAATGACACCACTCTCAGAACGCTTTACCTTATCAACCCTCTCGGCTTGGGCCTCAATGCTCATATTTTTATGAATGATGCCTAATCCGCCTTGACGTGCCATTGAAATCGCCATTTTCGATTCAGTGACCGTATCCATTCCTGCACTAATTACAGGAATATTTAATTTTAAAGTATTCGTTAATTCAACCGATAAATTGACCTCTTTTGGTAAAACCTCAGATTTTGCTGGTACTAATAGGACATCATCAAAAGTTAAACCTTGTTTAGAAAATTTAGATTCCCACATATTTTCCTGCCTCCTGCCCCAAAATATTATTAGTAGGTTATCAATTGCTTATATGACTGTCAAGAAATACACCAGATGTTCCATTTTTCAAATTATTTGGAGATGATACTTTGATTAGTAAACAGTTAACATGGAAACGTATTCAACGATTCCATTCTGCCACTCAGGCAAGAAGTTATTTATCCGAACGATACAAAATGTTAAAGATAGAGGGAGCCTCCGCAAAAGCATATGATAATTGTTACTCGTTCATTTATTATCTTGAACAAGGGGAAGCCTTTTACGAGCAGGCATCAACAACAACATTATCGATCCGACCAATTCTCCTTTATTATGGTCTTATCCATTTAATAAAAGCTTGTTTGTTGAGCATTGATCCTTATTATCCCCATACAACGACAGTTCTTGCACATGGAGTTTCTACCAGAAAGAGGAAAAAGAAGGATTACAAGTTTTTTGATGATGAAGTGAAAGTTCAAAAAAATGGTTTATGCACCTATTTTTCAGAACGGATGTTTCACGTGAAACACCTTGAAGGGGATAAATTTAAAATGGGAGAGCTGCTAAAGCTTATAGTGGAATTAGAAGAGAGTTTTTCCTTCTTCAAAGGCAAGGCTAATATGATTGAATTACCTAAGAAAAATAATCATTCCTATCTTTTACCAACCGAGTTATTGAACTCTTATCATATGGATGGACAGCGTATGAAGGAGTACTTAACTTATAAATGTAAGAAACATATACAGTGGGGAAATGATGCGGGTGGACATATGACACTTAATCAGTGCATAGGTAATACCCCACCTTTCCGCTACCATATTGAGAAAGAATCACTTTGGTTGCCTAGCACGATTCATGAACTTACCTTTTTGCCTGATCTGCTTATTCACTACTTAATTTTATATAATTTAAGTATGATCTCTCGTTATGAAACAGAATGGTGGATGGAACTGATTAAAACGACTCCAAATGATGATTACCCCTTTATTAGGGATTTCTTAGATATAACGGAAGCAAAAGGACCTTTTCTGATTGAACGTTACCTTAGGGAAGGCAGCGATTCAATAATGGATTAATAATTAAGCCTAAATCAAAAAAGACACCCTCTTCACGAAGGTGTCTTTCGTTTGCCTGGCAACGTCCTGCTCTCACAGGGGGAAGCCCCCTATTACCATCGGCGCTGAAGAGCTTAACTACCGTGTTCGGGATGGGAACGGGTGTGACCTCTTCGCTATTGCCACC
>NZ_BORE01000022.1:0-84175 GCF_018333015.1 Bacillus sp. J14TS2
ACTTTAACTTTATCAGAAGGTATCCTTTTTTTGTATATTTTTTCATTTTTTAATCAAATTAAAAAAGTGATTTCCTACTTCATCTTAGTAGAAAATCACTTTTTCTGTTTTTACTGGGTTTTGTCCCTGCCTCATACCAAAATTATACGTAATGTTCCTTTACAACAGCAGCACAGCGCAGACAAAGCGTTGGATGATCCTTATCTTGGCCAACTTCTGGAGTCACAACCCAGCATCTTTCACAGGTTTGTCCCTCTGCCTTCTCGACGACGATCGCACCATGTTCTAATTTCAATGCTGTCTCAGGTGCTTCTTCAACGCTGCCACCAATAGCAAAGTCAGAGACAATAAACAATTGTTTCATATTGCCATGCAGCTGTTCCAATAAAGCTTTTGTTTCCTCGTTGACATACAGCGTTACTTTTGCTGTCAATGATTTTCCAATCACTTTTTGATTACGCGCTTCTTCCAAAGCTTTCAATACATCATCACGTAATTTTAGGAACTCGCTCCAACGTGCTTCGATTTGCTCACTATCCTCGATTTCTTTACACTCAGGGATATCTGTTAGCTGCACACTTTCTTCTTCAACTCCTGGTATAAACGACCACGCTTCATCTGCTGTATGTGGCAAGATCGGAGATAGAAGCTTCACTAATGTTACAAGTGCTTGATACATTACGCTTTGCATCGCACGTCGTTCATAATGATCCTTTGCCTCAATATATAGAATATCTTTTGCAAAATCTAAATAAAACGAGCTCAAGTCTAACGTACAGAAATTATTCACTTCATGATAAATATTCATATACTCGAAGTTATCGTAGGAATCACGTACTTTTTTGATCAAATTATTTAAACGCACTATTAAAAATTGATCTACTTCTCTTAAGTTCTCATATGGAATCATATCTGTAGCTGGATCAAAATC
Source organism: Bacillus sp. J14TS2 (assembly GCF_018333015.1). Classification (NCBI taxonomy): domain Bacteria; kingdom Bacillati; phylum Bacillota; class Bacilli; order Caryophanales; family Bacillaceae; genus Bacillus; species Bacillus sp. J14TS2. The sequence goes on from NZ_BORE01000022.1 coordinate 932, forward strand.
AGCCAGATTCCCTAACAAGAAACGGAAAGTATTTCTGATTTTCCGATACACTTCGCTTACTTGCTTAATAATTGGATCTGAAATCCGTACATCTGCTTGATAATCAACTGAAGCAACCCAAAGTCTAACAATTTCAGCTCCGTATTGGTTCATTAGTTTAGAGGGAACAATGACATTCCCGATTGATTTACTCATTTTACGGCCTTCTCCATCATTAACAAAACCATGGCTAAGGACTCCTTTATAAGGCGCTTGCCCTGTCACTGCAACAGCAGTTGTTAAAGAGGAATTGAACCAACCACGATATTGATCCGAACCTTCCAAATATAAATCAGCTGGACGCTGTAGGTCACTACGTTCTTCTAGTACACCTTGATGGGACGATCCTGAGTCAAACCAAACATCCATAATATCTGTTTCTTTTGTAAATTGCCCATTTGGACTCCCCGGATGTGTAAAACCTTCTGGAAGTAAGTCCTTCGCTTCTTTTTCAAACCAAATATTAGAACCGTGTTCTCTGAATAGCTTGGCAATATGCTGAATGGTTTCATCTGTCATAACAGGTTCACCATCTTCTGCATAAAAGACGGGAATTGGAACTCCCCATACACGTTGTCTAGAAATGCACCAATCACCACGATCACGAATCATATTAAAGAGACGTGTTTCGCCCCATTTTGGTACCCATTGTACATTCTTTACAGCTTCCAATAATTCCTCTCTGAAATCTTTAATCGAGGCAAACCACTGAGAAGTTGCCCGGAAAATAATTGGTTTTTTCGTCCGCCAATCATGTGGATAAGAGTGAGTGATAAAGCTTAAATGCAACAAGGCACCGACTTCATTTAATTTATCTGTAATGGCTTTATTCGCTTTATCGTAAAATAAACCTTCAAACCCGGGTGCTTCTGCAGTCATGCAGCCTTTATCATCAACAGGGCAAAGCACATCAAGGCCATATTTCTGTCCAACATAGAAGTCATCTTCCCCATGACCAGGAGCTGTATGGACACAGCCAGTTCCTGATTCAATAGTAACATGCTCTCCCAAAATAATTGGTGATTCGCGATCATAGAAAGGATGCTTCGTCACAATATTCTCTAGCTGGGACCCTTTAAATGTTTGTAACAGCTCGACATTTTCCCATTCTAGAGTCGTTTGCACAGATTCTAATAGAGCTTGTGCAATCACATAGCTCTGATCTCCTACTTTGACAACCGCATAATCTAAATCTGGATGAACAGCGACAGCTAAATTAGCCGGGATCGTCCAAGGTGTTGTCGTCCAGATAATAAATTTCGTTCCTGCTTCAAGGACGTCCTTTCCGTCGGTCACTTCAAAGCTCACATAAATGGAAGGTGAACGTTTATCCTGGTATTCAATCTCCGCTTCAGCTAAGGCTGATTCACTGGATGGTGACCAATAAACAGGTTTTTTTCCTTTATAAATATAGCCCTTTTTCGCCATATCACCGAATACTAAAATTTGCTGTGCTTCGTATTCAGGCTTCAAGGTAATATAGGGATTATCCCAATCTCCTCGTACACCAAGACGCTTAAATTCAGTTCTTTGGTTATCGATTTGTTCTAATGCATATTTGGCACAAAGCTCCCGAAATTCTTTTAGTGACATTTCTTTTCGCTTAACACCTTTATTCGTAAGAGCCTGTTCAATAGGTAAGCCATGTGTATCCCAACCTGGCACATAAGGAGCGCAGTATCCACTCATTGATTTATAGCGAACAACAAAATCCTTCAAAATTTTATTCAAGGCATGCCCCATATGGAGGCTCCCATTTGCATATGGAGGACCATCATGCAGAATATATAATGGCCGATCTTTCGTCCGTTCTTGGACCTTTTTATAAATATCTTGTTCTTGCCAATCAGCTTGCATTGCTGGCTCTTTCTTAGGGAGGTTTCCTCTCATCGGAAACTCTGTTTTGGGCATTAATAACGTTTCTTTATATTCCATTGATAAATTTCCTCCTATTCTTAAACGTAAGTACAGTTCTCATATATAAAAAAATAGTCTTCTCATCCCTTGAAAGGGACGAGAAAACTATTTCCCGCGGTACCACCCGAATTAGCAATCAATAATTGCTCGCTCTTTCCGTATCGTGGAGGGCCGCTTCCATTTACTCGTCAAAGACTTTCAACGCAAGAACTCTAGGGTGATTTTCCATTTCTACTTTTTCTAGGCTTCCACCATCCCTAGTTCGCTAAGTAAAGAGATAGAAATGTACTCTCCCTGTCATTGTTTTATTATTCATTGCAATATTTTAATGATCCCATCATTATAGAGGATCTCTTAGCAATTCGTCAATATTCACTTTCAACTTCTTCTAATCCTTTTAATTCCGTTGTATCGACATCATATTCCATTAATTTATCCCAGTCATCATTATCAATTAAATCTAGCTGAGCCTCAATTAACATTTTAAATCTTGTTCGGAATACTTTAGACTGCTTTTTTAATTCTTCGATCTCTAAAGCAATCTTACGGGCTTTCGTCAAAGATTCATTCACAATTCTATCCGCATTTTTTTCTGCTTCACGTATAATCAATTTTGCTTCTTTTTGGGCATTTCCTTTCACTTCCTCTGCCGCTTCCTGCGCAACGACAATGGATTTGTGTAAGGTATCTTCAATAGTACTAAAATGTCCCAGACGTTCGTTCGTACCTGCTAATTTGTCTTCCAATTCTTTCTTATCGCGTAGGATAATCTCAAACTCTTTAATAATTTGATTAAGAAATGAATTCACTTCATCATCGTCATATCCGCGCATTTTTCGACCAAATTCTTTATTATGTATATCCACGGGCGTTAAAGCCATTGTGACGCCACCTCCACTAGATCTCCTGAATCGCTATTTATATTATACAAAGTTCGACGTAATTTAGCTACAATCCTTTTATTTTTTTAAAAGATTATTTTAAGACCCCTAATTTAACTCGTAGTTTATCCTTTTTTGTCGTCCCAAGGATTTCTAATAAAGTACATCTTCCTAATCCTCTTACCGAGATCACATCTCCTAAGGCACACTCGAAAGAAGTTTGATCAATAATTCCCCAATTTACCTTCGCTCTTCCTTGCTGAATCACAAGCTGTGCCTTGTTTCTAGAAATTTGAAAGGCAGTTGAGGTCAGTGTATCCAAACGAAGGGAACTCATTGACGTTTCCTTTTCTTTCCATTGTTCTTCTGAAGATAGAATTGCTGCCAAGTCTTGATTGCTGATTGATACTTTTGCTTTGCCGATTTGCTGCAAATGAACAAGAATATAATCCTCCATTGCAAGATCGCTTAAAAATTGGATTCGATCCTCGTGAATGATAATATCTCCAAATTTTTCACGCTTTATGCCCAATGACATAATAGAGCCTAGAATCATTCTATGATCTAATTGAACAAATTTCTTCGGGTAGTTCATTTCATATAAACCAATTTGAAAATCTTCTATCGTCGGCTGATAATATTCTGGAAAAAGCAGGGCCCTTTTTCTTTCAGATCGATCTGTACCGCCAAACAATTGGTACTTTATTTCATTTTGCACACCGACCATTGATCGTAAAATATATTGCTCACGTGGATCCAGAAAATCGGTTAATTTCGGTGCGTAGGTACGATCAACATCTTCTTGCCAAGCGATGACTTGATCAATAAATTCTTTCTCTTCAGGGCGAAAATGTTGATATACATCAGACATACTTTCCCACCTCCCTTAGAACCACACGGATAATGACATAACCCCTCTTGCTGCAAGATTTAGAACAAAAAAAGCAACTAAAGGAGAGATATCAATCATACCGATAGGCGGGATAAATCGCCGAAACGGTTCTAAATATGGTTCGCAGATCCGAGCCAAAAATTGTCCAATTGAGGTTTCCCGTGCGTTGGGAAACCAACTCATCAATATATATATAATGAGTGCCCATGAATAAATTGAAATAATTTGTGATAAAATCCCAAAAACAAAGTTCATGCTTTAATTCCACCTCGAGTCGTCAAAATCATGTTCATTTATTAGTTCTGAAATATTTCCTGAAACTTCTACGTTATCTGGGGTACATAAAAAGATGTCGTGCCCGACTCTTTGGATGTCACCACCTAAAGCATACACTGTTCCACTAAGGAAATCTACAATACGCAAAGCTTGGTCCCGGTGGATACGTTGTAGATTTACGATCACCGCTTTACGATTCACTAGATGATCCGCTACCTCTTGTGCTTCTGCGTAAACTCTCGGCTCAATTAAAATAACTTTAGAAGATTTTTTTGCGCTTTGTAAGCTCACAACGTTTTGCTTCCGATTTGCCGGTGTCTGTTGCTCTTCTTCAGGTGAGATGTCTTTTGTGTTTTCCTCTTCCACATATTCGTATTCATCTTCAAGCATAAAGAAATTCTTGAATTTCGATTTTATTCCCATCTATTGACATCCTCCTTCTCGTTATTCACCAACCAGAGCCGTACCAATCCTAATATAGGTGGCACCTTCCTCAATCGCAATTTCAAAGTCATTCGACATTCCCATTGACAGCTCTGTACATGGTGCGTAGGGAAGATCAAGCTGATGAATTTCCTCTTGTAATGCCTTTAAGTTCCGAAAACAATTGCGTATAACCGTTTCATCCTGTGTCAAAGGTGCCATCGTCATTAGGCCAATTGTTCGAATAGTAGGATATTTCTCTAATTCTTTAACAAAATCAATTGTAGCTTCTGGTTGAATACCATGTTTCGATTCTTCTTTAGACATATTAACTTGAATAAAGCAATTGATGGGTGAAGCGGCACGTTTATTTATTTCCTTTGCTAAGGAAAGCCTGTCCAAAGAATGAATATAGGACACTTTATCTAAAATATTCTTTACTTTTCGTGTCTGTAAACTTCCAATAAAATGCCATACTGGCCTGTTTCCCAATGTCTCCCATTTAGAAAGCAGGCCTTCATCCCGATTTTCTCCTAAATGCTCAATTCCTGCCGCTAATGCTTCAGCAGCCCTTTCATTTGAAACATATTTTGTGACGGCAATGATATTCACATCTTTAGGATCTCTCTCTACTCTAGAGCACGTTTGCGCTATTTTCTCTTCTATGATTGATAATTGATCTTTAACCTTCACAAATCAAAACTCCTATTGATATTCATGTTTTTCTTTATTAACATCCTCATCAAGCTTAAAAAGGGATATTTTTATATAGTGTACCATAAAAGCCCGCAGTAGAGAACCAAAACCGTAAGCAACTGTTCTAAGGTACTATTTTATAATTGTTAGCCATATGATCAATCTTACTTTGGCTTATCTAATTGTTGTTGAACATATTGGTGTCCTTGATGTCTTACGAGAATCACGTCTTCGCCAATTTTCACAATTTGGCTCCAAGGAATGATTACTTCTTCGTCTCTCCCTAAAAAACCTAAAAATCGTGTAGAATGACCAATGATGATTGTCTCAATTTTCCCCGTATCTAAGTTAATCTCTATATCTCCTACATGTCCAAGCCTACGTCCATCCGCAATATTGACCACATCTTTGACCTGAAATTCGGAAATCCTTACCATCTGGCTCCCCACCCTTTTATTAAAAGCTATTTCTATATATGTATGCTTGAGGTAATTAATTTATTGTAAGAAAAGCGCAACGCCTTTCTGACCAACATCCTATTGGCCTCCGACAAGCAAATGTTCTGAGACAAGAAAAGTCCGGTTTTGACTTTTCTTGTCTCAGGTTATTTCGTGGAACATCGGCTAAGAACGCCACGTCCGCATGTCTTCGCCGATGGACTCGCATCCTGCGAGCCTCTCGGGGGTAGGCGCTGGAGCTAGATCCAGCATTAGCCAAAATTTATTCTTTTATTGTAAATAAAAAGAGTCTAATTCCTTGGATGATATACCTAAGGAATTAGACTTCTTTTTCACAAAATATTTTTATTCATTTGTTTGATAGCGGCTTTTTCTAGCCGAGATACTTGAGCTTGAGAGATACCGATTTCTTCGGCCACTTCCATTTGTGTTTTCCCTTGAAAAAAGCGCTTGCGAATAATCATTTTTTCACGATCATTCAGTCTTTGTAGTCCATCATGAAGCGCTATTTCTTCAATCCAGGTACTGTCTTTATTTTTTTCATCACTTAGCTGATCCATTACGAATATGGGATCGCCCCCATCATTATAAATAGGTTCAAATAAGGACACAGGATCTTGAATGGCATCCATTGCAAAAACTACTTCTTCATGTGGGATGTCCAATTCTTTGGCAATTTCTGCAGCTGTCGGTTCACGAGAGGTTTTGGCCATTAATTTTTCACGTACATGTAAAGCCTTGTATGCAATGTCCCGGAGAGATCGCGAAACTCTGATAGGGTTATTATCCCTTAAATATCTGCGTATTTCTCCAATAATCATCGGCACTGCATATGTAGAAAATCGAACGTTTTGACCTAAATCAAAATTGTCGATTGACTTCATGAGTCCTATACAGCCAACTTGAAACAGATCATCCACATATTCCCCCCTGTTATTAAAACGTTGAATCACACTTAATACAAGACGCAAATTGCCATTCACTAATTTTTCTCGAGCTGACCTATCACCCTGCTGCATTTGCTTTAAAAGTTCCCGCATTTCTTCATTTTTTAGGACAGGGAGCTTCGAAGTATCCACACCGCATATTACTACTTTATTTCGCTTCAACTTTTTTCCCTCCTTGCAGGAGCTGATTACAAAATTCAGTATCTCCTCGGAAGGGAAATATATGCATCCCTATTTTTTCAAAAAAGTTTTAATCTGACTTAAATTCTTGTCAACTCTATCGTTATGCGTTCTTTTTTTATAAAAAAATTATTTTTCTTTTACTGCTTAAACCATTTTATTAAATTCTCTTCGCAGTCTTTTAATAATCCTTTTTTCGAGTCTTGAGATATAGGATTGCGATATTCCTAATTGGTCAGCTACATCCTTTTGAGTTTTTTCCATTCCTCCATTTAAGCCAAATCGCAGCTCCATAATTTGCTTTTCACGAGCAGAAAGCTTTTGTAAAGCAGTTAACAAAAGCTTCTTATCAACATTTGCTTCCAAATCTTTTGTGATGATGTCCTCTTCCGTTCCCATTACATCAGATAATAATAGTTCATTTCCATCCCAGTCTATATTTAAGGGCTCGTCAAACGAAACTTCTGATCTTGTTTTATTATTTCTGCGTAAATACATCAGAATTTCATTTTCAATACAGCGTGAAGCATATGTAGCCAATTTAATTTTTTTCTCTGGGTTAAATGTATTGACAGCTTTAATTAAGCCAATCGTACCAATACTAATTAGATCTTCAATATTAATCCCCGTGTTTTCGAATTTCCGTGCAATATAAACAACTAAGCGAAGGTTTCTTTCAATTAACATCGATCTTGCTGTTTTGTCACCATGAGGAAGTTTCTCGAGTAATACTTCTTCTTCATCTTTTGTTAAAGGAGGTGGTAGTGCTTCACTTCCGCCAATATAAAAAATCTCGTCTGTTTTCATTCCTAATTTCATTAAAAGTCGATACCAGTAATACTGAATACGTAACCGTAACCGCTTCATTCTTTTTCCTCCTTTTATACATTAAGATGCAGAATCCATTGCCAAGCTAGGGGCCATTTGTGGATGGAGAATACATTGAAATGTTCCATCACCTGATAATAGTTGAGACGTAAACACAAGTAGCACTTCTTTTTCTATCTCCCTCCCGCTCTCTTCTTGGATCACTACTTTTTCCGGCTTAAAGGCACATAATAGTTGATTATTTTTCCCTAAAGTTTTAGCAGGGATGAGTCTCATAATATGTGCCCAGTCTGTTGGCAATAAAGTAGAGGCAGTGTAAAGGTCATCTTGAGCATCTGCAATATTTTGCAATTCCTCAGGCAATTTGTCTTTGACAGATTCAATGGAAACGATCATAACAGGTTTTTTGGAGATAGGATCATATAATTGATTACCACTATCAATAAGTCCTTTAAGCTTTAATTCAATCCCATTCATTAAAATAAAAACATCATACAAGACATCATATTGAATGCTTGTCTTTGTTAAATGGCCAATTCTTTTTTTCGAAAAAAACCATGCAATTGGAAAAGCGACTGCTACAAAAAGCCAGCTAATCGGGTCACCATATCCTCTTACACTTTCTATTGCTACTGAATTTCTTAAATCCAAATGAAAGGATAAAAAATAGTGGGTGCCGATTAAAATACCGCCCATTAGAAAAGTTGCGAAATAAAAAGTAAATAAAGAAGCCACAAACGTTGATAATCTTTTATAGCCAAATGTTATTCCAATCATTACTATAGACAAACTCCACTTTATAAAAGGATGCATGGCCCATGTAGAGATTGGCGTAGCCGCCATCAAAATAATGAGAGAGCCTATTAAGCCTCCTATTATTATTTTAAAAGGGTGGATTTTTCTTTTTAAATAAATAGATGTAGCCCATAAAAGAAAACTGTCAATAATAAAGTTTAATAGCCATATAATATCAAGATAAACAACCAAATTGCCCTCCTCCCTCTTTCATATTCCACTTAAATATATCTTTCCTTGTCTTACATATATATTGAGTATAAAACACAAATATTCTAGATTGTGTCACATTCTGTAATGAAAAAGTCGGAAGTTTTCGCTTGTTTAGACGAAGTTTGTCAGAACAAAAGCGCAAGGCGCCCGTTTAGCGACGTACAAACTTTCATAGTAAGGATGAACAGCTAAAAACGCGCCGTCCTGGCGCAACGCTGTTCCGACCTACATCCTGTAGGCCTGAGATAAAGGATACACGGCGAAGAATGAGCCGATGTTGACTTACGCAAGCAGAAGCTGAAAGTTTGCTAGTCGCTGGACGCTGGCGCTAGATCCAAACAAACACTTGGCAAATTTTTACACTTTCTTAGCGACAAAAAAAACCAACCCGGGGGTTGGTTTTCACTTAAAATCTTTTAACGTCTTCTATTCCTATTTCTTAAAAATGTTGGGATATCTAATGTATCTTCAACAGATTGACCTGATTGAACTGGTTCACGTTGTTCTTCTTTTTTCACTTCTTGAGCAGGTGGCTTTTCTTGTTGACTCGCATTTGGTTTTGATTGTCCAAAAGATGGTCTCGTCTTTTTAGGTTGTTGTGCAGATACTTCATCAAAACCTGTAGCAATGACTGTGACAACAATCTCATCTTTGAGTTCCTCATTAATAACAGAACCGAAGATCATATTCACCTCTTGGTCTGAGGCGGAAGCGACAATATCAGCAGCTTCTTGAACCTCATATAAACTTAAGTTACTTCCTCCAGAGATGTTCATCAAGACACCTTGCGCACCATCAATGGATGTTTCAAGTAATGGAGATGAAATAGCTTTCTTCGCTGCTTCAGTCGCACGGTTTTCACCAGAAGCAACGCCAATTCCCATAAGCGCTGAACCTTTGTTTGTCATAATCGTTTTAACATCTGCAAAGTCCAAATTAATTAATCCAGGAACAGCGATCAAATCAGAGATCCCTTGAACCCCTTGACGCAGTACATTATCTGCTTCTCGGAATGCTTCAAGCATAGGTGTACTTTTATCCACAATTTCCAACAAACGATCGTTAGGAATGACAATTAAAGTGTCAACTGCCTCTTTCATTGTGCCGATTCCGCCACTCGCTTGGTTTGAACGTTTTCTACCCTCAAATGTAAATGGTCTTGTAACAACTCCAACAGTCAATGCACCCATATCTTTAGCGATTTTCGCAATCACAGGTGCAGCCCCTGTTCCAGTTCCTCCGCCCATACCAGCAGTGACAAAGACCATATCGGCGCCTTTAATAGCTTCCTCAATTTGTTCTTTGCTTTCCTCGGCAGCTTTTTTACCGACCTCTGGATTTGCTCCAGCACCTAGTCCTCTTGTAAGCTTGGCGCCTATTTGCATTTTTGTTTCAGCTTTTGATAGGTTGAGAGCTTGGGCGTCCGTGTTAACTGCGATAAATTCAACACCTTGAACATCATGTTCAATCATTCTATTTACCGCATTGTTCCCACCTCCACCAACTCCAACTACTTTAATGGTTGCTAAAGAATCTAAATTCGTATCGAAATCTAACATTGGCAAGTCCTCCTATTTTGTTTACTAGCTGAGGAAGTTCCAAAAGTCCGGTAAAAGTGACACTGCGAGATAAAGGATCTTCGACTAAGTACCGACACGTCCTGTGTCGAACGTCGAAGTCACCACGTCCTGTGGTAGCTCGTTGGCTTCCTTCTCCGCTGCTCAAAGGCATCGCCGCCTCGAACTTTTTGGTCCTTTTATCCTCCTTTTCGAACACTCATTTACTGGGATGCCTACTCGAAAAAGTTTCCAAAAAATTTCTTTACTTTTGCGGTAATTTTTTCATCCGAATTTTTTTCAGGTTTTTTCGTATGTGTCACTTTTGCAGGCTCTGTTTGCTCATATGATTCGGAAGTGGAACTAATATTTCTCCCTTCTAATCTAGCAGTCTTATAAGCGTGTTTAATTAGTCCAACAGCCGTAATATACTGTGGTTCGCGAACACCGATATAATCTGGGATCGCAATTCGAATCCTGTTTTGAAAGATTCCTTGTGCCAATTCCATAATACCCGGAACGTTGACAGCACCGCCTGTTAGAACAATGCCTCCAGGCAGATCTGAGGCACCCATTCTTACTAATTCACTTTGAACGAGTTCAAATATCTCTTGTACCCTTGCTTCAATTATATCAGACAACTCTAATTGATTAAATTGCTGATGTTGATCACTTCCAATAATCGGTACACTAAAGACCTCATCTTCAGATGCCTCATCATAGTATGCATGTCCATGCTTTTTCTTAATCTTTTCAGCATCTTCTGTCGTTGTTCTTAGTCCAATCGATAGATCCTTGGTAATATTATCTCCACCAATTGGAATCACCGTGGTTCCTTTTATGTAACCATGTTCAAACAACGCAATGGTCGTAGATCCACCACCCATGTCGATTAATGCTGTACCTAAATTTTGTTCATCCTTAGATAGCGCAGCTGAAGCCACAGCAAGTGGTTTAAGGACAATATCAACAATTTCTAAACCAGCTCTTTCAACACAGCGAAGAGTATTATGTAGATTTGTTTTGGAACCAGTCACAATAATGCCTTCCATTTCAAGTCTAACACCAATCATTCCTCTTGGATCTGTAATTTCATCCAGTCCATCTACAATAAATTGATGTGGAATGATATTAATAATTTCCCTTTCGGGTGGAATAGAAACTACTTCTGCTGCATCAATGACTCTCGCAACATCTTCATCTGTAATCTCTCTGTTTTCACTTGAAACAGCTACTACTCCATGACAGTGCTGTAGACCTACTTGGTTACCAGCAATACCAACAATCACTTGGCTAATTTGCATTCCAATCATTCTCTCAGCTTGTTCTACAGCCCGTCTGATCGAGTGAACCGTCTTGTCGATATCCACAATGGAACCTTTCCTAATCCCCTCGGAATTGGCGGTGCCTACTCCGATAATATTAAGGGAATGATTGGTCATTTCCCCAATAATCACCTTGACTGAGGATGTACCAATATCTAGACTGACATATATTTCGCTGTTGTTCATTTCCTGGCACCCCCTTGTTTCGTTCTTCCTCTATTATTCTCTTCTATTCTGTTCATGAATAATCAATCCTTGAGTATGCTTAATTAACTAATTCGTCACCTAAAAGAATTTTCCTGTTTCATCATACTATTTATTTCGAATTTTCTCTAGTATTACCCCACTTATTAAGCAAGATTCTTCGAATTACTGCTATATTTTGGAATAAACGAATTCCAAATGCAAATACTGCAGCTAAGTATAAGTCTACACCAAGGTGCACTCCTAGAAAAGCTAAACTTGCTGCGAGTAAAATATTAAAGAAAAAGCCGGAAACAAATACCCGATTATCATATAAATTTTGTAAATACGCGCGAATCCCACCAAATAAAGTGTCTAATGCCGCCAATACAGCGATGGACAAGTAATTTGCATATTCATCCGGGATTTGTATATCCGCTAAAAAACCTAGAAGTATCCCTATAAGGAGTCCGATGATGGGAAGCAACACATTATACATCTCCTTTTTCTTCCACAGGCTCCATATCCCTCGTTGTAATTGGATTAACATAGGCTGGCAATTCGATAGACCCTTTCGGATCTGATACATCGACCTGTAAATTATCTATAAAAAAATCATCTAAAACAGGAGATATTTGCATATGATTATATAGCTTCTCTGCTACTTCCATACTCTCCGTTAACACAAGGATTTGAAATGGAAGATCGTTGACTGAATGGGTCCCAACCTTCGTTTCTCCATTAATATCTCGAATCACCGTTGTGTTTATGTATCTCTCCCCATCAATAGCTATAGCTTTTGCTCCATACATATTTAACTCATTAATCAATCTTTGTAATACAGTAGGAGACGTTTGGGGTGGAGGCTGTCCAAGCAACATGCTTTCATCTATAGCCTTTACGCTGAGAATCAAACCTGGACCATCTATCTTCGTTAATCCTGCTTCCTTCTTTAACTCTGAAATAGTCTGTTTCAAGACATCTTCCTTATTATCTTGCAGTTCGGAAGAATAATCATGGATTTTTTTATCTTGAAGACGAATCTCTTGTAAAAGCCTTGCTTGCAAATCCATTTCATTATTAATTGCTTCGCGTAGCTCCCATGTATCCCGCGTATCTCGATTATCTGGTTTTTTTACTGTATTAAATTGCACAGCGACCATAAAACCAACAATGAACGTGATAAGTGTAAAATATATTCTCGTTTTACCCGCCATTATGATGTTTCTCCTAAAATTGGATCTAAAACAAGCTGTTTTTTCTTTTCAATTGTAAACATTATATCATCATTTACTAATTGATCTCGCACCCCACCCTTTAATGTTACAGCCGCTGTAAGGGTGTCCGTGTCTCCTATTGCAGTAATTTTAAAAGGTGCCGGGAAAGGATTCCCATCAACCGTAATAACGGGACCTGTACATACAATATAAGAATCAGATTTTAATCTTTGCCCATTTATGGCAATTGCAGAGGCTCCTGATACAAATAATTCATTCACTACCTTAAAGACGTGATGCTCATGAACAAGGTAATTGTTAGCATCTTCATCTTTTTTATATTCTCCATCCTCCAGTAAAATCTCGACTCCTGGCCCCTTCACTTTTACTTTTCCTAGATACATCCGGTATTTTTCCGCGTTGGCAGCTAATGTTTGATAATTTTCTTCTTCTTGAAATAATTCCCTCTCTATTTGCCTTACTCGATCTTGTTTACCATACAAGTCTTTTTGCAATTCTTGGTTCCGATCTTGAATGGAGATCAATTGATTTTGTAAATCCTTTTCCATCCTATATTGCCTATCTGTAATTTTCACATTTGCGTGCTTGTCTTTTTCTGTTTGACTATATGAAAAAGCTAAGATAAAGCCAAATATCAGAAATACAAAGGAAAATATGATATATTTACCTTTCCTCCTCCTCATTCATATCTTCCCCCTCTTTCTCATATGCTCTAAAAAATGATCCTACTTCAAAATCAATCACACCTTTAGTATCTGGATCTAATTGTCCAACAACTGAGGGGTAATGCGCCATTTTTTCCGCTAAAGTCGGAATAGTTGCATTTACTTCATTTCCATCATTCATATATAAATAAATATGATGCGGATCAGTTTTTTTAGGGTCATGTTGAATTTCAGAAATGGAATAGTATATTTCCGTCGGAATTTCTTTTAATTGGGCAATCAAGTCTTTTAATATCTCATCTTCTTTAAATTTAATCAAAATAGGGGCATTCATTAAAAGACGATTTTTCTCCTTCAATACCTGTCCATTCTCTAAAACTGGTTGAACGTGCTGATCATCATTCATTAGTAAAGCAAGACTTGCGTGTTCTTTTATATGTAGCTTAATTGTATTTGGAAATGCAATTTTAACATCTACATCCTTTACTTCCGGGAGTTTCTTTAGGTTATTCTTCACATTTTTTCTATTTATATTCCATAATTTCCCGTCAGTTTCTAGCCCAGATACGGATAAAATGTCCTCTTTAGAAGCGATTTTATTTCCTTGGATATCAATTTCTTTAATATGACTAAGAGGGGATTGGAAGTATACAACGACAACAATCAATAAAAAAAATACGGATAACAAGATGATTAATCTTCTGTTGGCTTTTTTTCTTCGATGTACTTTTATCTTCGGTATCCTATCCTCTAATGATAAAACCTTCCCTTTTGGCATAGGCATGCCCCCTTCCATCCTTATCTACTTCATAATGAGACACCTCGTCTCTCTTATTTACTGAGGTTGTTTAACTAATTGAAACATCAGATCAGATAAATGTTTAGATGCATCCCGTATGCCGAGTTTTCTAGATTGTTCTCCCATGATCTTTCTCTTTTCATCGTTTAGCATGATTGAATCTAATGAGTCTAAAAACTGTTTGCTTGATAATTCCCTCTCAAGTAGCATAATAGCAGCTCCATGTTCAACCAATGTTTGAGCATTTTTCTCTTGGTGATTATTCGTCACATATGGACTAGGAATGAGTATGGAAGGAAGACCGATAGCTGTAATTTCAGCTAAAGACGTAGCTCCCGCCCTTCCAACAACTCCATCAACGGATGATAGGACTGTTTGCATCTCATGAATAAACGGAACAATCGCGATATTAGAAAGTTTTCCTACCAGTTTTGCTTCTTCCATTACGTGGTCATAATGCACTTGCCCTGTCACATATATGACTTGATAGGGTCTTCTTGATAAAGAGCTTAATGATTTCACCACAGCATCATTAATCGGTCTTGCTCCTCTGCTGCCTCCTGTAATCAAGACCGTGGGAATCCCCTCTTTCAACCCAAGAGCTGCTAACGCCCCAGGTTTCCTTTTTCCAATAACCTCTGAAGCACGTGGATTCCCTGTTAAGATCGCCTTATCCTCAGGGAAAAATTCTTTTACTTCTTCAAAGCATACTGCAACCTTATCAACATATCGACTGAGAAATTTATTCGTTAGTCCAGGTACACTATTTTGTTCGTGAATAATCGTGGGAATTTTTTTCTTCGCTGCAGCGTAGACAACTGGTCCACAAACATAACCACCTGTTCCGATCACAATATCTGGCTTCACTTTTTTAAAGATATGCTTACTATCCTTTACACCCTTTAAAAAGCGAAAAATAGTTTTAACATTTTCAAATGATAACGATCTTCTAAATCCCGTTATATGAATCGATTCAAAAGGAATATTCTCACGCGGAACGATTTCAGCTTCCAAGCCTTTTTCTGTACCGATATATGTAAATTCCGTTTCTGGGTATTGCTGCTTAATCGTCCTAATTAAAGCGAGTGCCGGATAGATATGTCCACCTGTACCTCCACCCGTAACCACTATTTTCATATTCCCACCTCAGTCTTAATCATTCTCTTTTTAGTGAGTGTTCAAAAAGGTTGTGCTTTTTGAACAACCTCTTTTATATAGCTAAATAAATTTATCTTAATCATTATCTTACTATATTTTACTCAATAATAAAGTGTTCGTCATCGAATGTTGTTTAAATGTAATAAAAAATATTAAAATAGCTTTATTTTCAATATTTACGACAAAAAAAAGAACCCCCTACAGAGTTCTATTTGTGGTCAACAAGGCCTCACGTTTTTAACAGTTTTCCTGTACAGGCGCTTCCGCTTTTCTTTTTATATTCGGGAGTGGCGGCTGATGTTTAGGAGGATTCCGACGGCCATTAGCATTAATGTGAGAGATGAGCCGCCATAGCTGAGGAATGGTAGTGTAATCCCCGTGACCGGCATTAAGCCTGTTACCACTCCGATATTGATCATTACCTGGATGGCAATCATTGATATAATTCCCACCGCCAGGAAGCTACCAAATAAGTCTGGAGCACCTAAAGCGACTCTTATTCCCCGCCATAATAATAAGGCAAATAATAATAGAATGAGACTGCCTCCGATAAAGCCTAGCTCTTCTGCCAGAATGGCAAATATAAAATCTGTTTGTGGCTCCGGTAGATAGAAGAATTTTTGTCTGCTTTCCCCTAATCCTAATCCAAATAATCCTCCTGGGCCAATGGCGTATAAAGATTGGATAATTTGAAATCCACTTTTTAGCGGATCCTGCCATGGATCGAGAAATGAGGTGATTCGCGCAATTCGATAGGGAGCGGAAATGACAAGTCCAGCAAAACCAGCTAGTCCAATCAAGCCTAGTACAGCAAAGTGTGATACACGTGCCCCAGCAATAAATATCATAATCATGCAAGTAGCAACCATAACGGTCCCTGTCCCAAGATCAGGCTGCAGCATAATAACACCAAATGCTAGAAAAACGAGTCCTAAAGATGGGAGCAATCCTTTTTTCAACGTTGTAATATATCTTTGCTTATCTGAAAGGAATTTAGCTAAAAAAGCAATCATCGCTAATTTCATAAATTCAGACGGCTGAATGGAGAAAGCACCAACACCTAACCAGCTTCTTGAACCATTTCTCACCATTCCGACACCAGGGATAATAACTAAAATCAATAAGACAAAACAGATAATGAGTAAAGGCTTGGACCACTTTTTTAATACCCAATAATCGACATTCATAATGACAAGCATGGCTACAATGCCAAGGGCAGCAAACAAGAACTGACGCTTAGCAAAGAAAAATGAATCGGAAAATTTATAGTCAGCCCATACGGCACTCGCACTATAAACCATGATTAATCCGATTGCCAGTAATAACATGGTCGACAGAATTAAAATAAAATCAGGGGCTGTTTTTTTCAATGGCTATACACACCTCGTAACTAGCAATTTAGAGCTTTTAAGGGGATGTATATGCCCTCCACTGATGACCCCTAAAAATTATTGCTCTCTTCCAGTTTATGCACAGCCTCAATGAAAATATCACCGCGAACTTCAAAAGTTTTATATTGGTCCCAACTAGCACATGCCGGTGAAAGTAAAATAACATCCCCGCGGTTAGATATTTCATAGGCTGTAGGCACAGCTTCTTCCACATTATCGACATGTATAATCGTTTGTATCCCTGCCTTTTTTCCTATCTCTTCTAATTTTTTTGCAGTTTGGCCAAATAGAACAAGAGCTTTTACATTTGCTAAAGAAGGAATAAGCTCATCAAATTCATTCCCCCGATCTAAACCACCTGCTAGAAGGATGATAGGGTCGGTAAAAGCACTTAAAGCGCTTGAAGCCGCTAAAATATTAGTCGCTTTTGAATCATTGTAGAATCGCCTTTGATTGAATTCTGTTACAAATTGCGTACGATGCTTCACACCTGTAAAAGTAGATAAAATCTTCACAATATCTTTATTTCCTACACCCTTTAATTTAGCAGCGATCGTCGCCGCTAAAATATTTTCTAGATTATGAGCACCAGGTAAAGCAATTTCTGATATATTCATGATTTCTTCTTGGTCATACATTAGCTTCCCATCATAGACAGATGCACCGTGTTCAAGATAGCCTTTTGTGGAAAATGGAATGATTTGCGCATGACTTGTTTGCGCCAAGTTTACTAATACCTCTTGGTCTGCATTCACGATTAAATAATCATCTGAAGTTTGATTTTTAGTAATATTCATTTTTGCTTGTGCATATTCATTCCAAGAACTGTGATAATCTAAGTGTGCCTCATATAGATTCGTCAAAATAGCAATATGAGGTCTGAAACTTTCAATTCCCATTAATTGAAAGGAAGATAATTCCACGACCATCGTATTATTTGCGGTTGATATTTGTGCTACTTCAGATGCCACTGTTCCAATGTTTCCGGCAATAAGCGGTTGTTTATCCGCTTCTTTAAGCATCTCGAAAATTAAAGTGGTAGTCGTGGTTTTCCCATTTGTACCAGTAATACCGATGATATCAGCTTCAGCAATTTGAGATGCAAGTTCGACCTCCGTTATAATTGGCAGCCCCATTTCCAAGGCTCCTTGAATAATGGGATTAGAATATGGGATTCCTGGATTTTTCACGATCAATTCAAACCCCTCATCCAATAGTTCAACTGGATGACTCCCACAAATCACTTTGATCCCCTGCTCAAGTAATCCTTGGGCATCTGGATTTTCTTCAAATGGCTTAAAATCATTCACTGTGACGAAAGCACCTAACTGATGTAATAGAGAGGCTGCTACGACACCACTTTTTGCGAGTCCTAGCACTAATACTTTTTTGTAATGATATTCTTTGATATTTTTCACTCTACAACCACACCTCTACGTAAATTCCTAAAACGGCACAAAGAAGTCCAACAACCCAAAAAGTTACAACAACACGCCACTCTGACCAACCAGATAATTCATAATGGTGATGTAAAGGACTCATCTTGAAAATTCTTTTTCCAGTTGTTTTAAAGGATGCGACCTGCAATATAACAGATAGAGTTTCAATTACGAAGATAGCCCCAATAACAAGTAAAATAATCTCCGCCTTTAATAAAATGGAAATAGCGGCAATCGCTCCACCTAAAGCTAGTGAACCCGTATCTCCCATAAACACCTTTGCAGGATGAGCATTGAATACAAGAAAACCTAAAACTGCTCCAACAATGGTAACGGAAAAAATGGAAACATCAAATTGCGATTGGCTCCATGCCACAATGGCAAATGCACCAAATGCGATAGCAGCTGTTCCAGAAAGCAATCCATCTAAGCCATCTGTTAAATTTACTGCATTGGAAAATCCTACTAGCCAAAAAACAATAAATACTGCATAAAACCAGCCAAGGTCTATACTGAAATCAGTCATGGGAATGGTAATAGCAGTTGAAATTTCATTTGTTCTTAAGACAATATAAAAAATAATAGCAATCACAATTTGACCAATCAATTTTTGCAGTGATGTTAATCCTAAATTTCTTTTAAAGGCAATTTTTATAAAATCATCTAAGAAACCGAGTAATCCATACCCTAAAGTTACAAACAATAATAAATAAATTTCCCAGCTTGGCTGTGAAAATTTCCAAAGCATGATCAATGTAGTAATCAAAGTGGATAGGACAATCAATATCCCTCCCATTGTTGGAGTTCCACTCTTCTTTTGGTGTGATTTCGGTCCTTCTTCCCGAATACTTTGCCCGAATTTAAGTCTTCTTAAAAACGGGATAAAGATCGGAGAAAGTAAGACAGTAATAAGAAAACTAATAAGTAAGGAAAATAAAATAACTCTTTCCATCATCATTTCTTCGCTCTCCAATTCCAAACGCTGTTTTTCTTTTAATGAATGATTATACATGATAAATCGTCATCATCATAATGTGAATCAGCTTTTTTATTTTTATATTTATAGAAATGTTACTTATACACGTAAGTATCCTCTAGCTCTTCCTAATAGCCTCCAAAGAAACTAAGCGATCATCAAAGTCATGCACTTGATCACCGATGATTTGATATGTTTCATGCCCTTTTCCTGCCACAAGAACAACGTCACCTGCTTCGGCTAATGCGATGGCACACTCAATCGCCTTTTTTCGATTAGGCTCAATGATAAATTGCTCCCCTTCTACTCCTTTTTCCATGTCTTCAATGATGACATTTGGATCTTCAATCCGAGGATTATCTGACGTGAAGATCGGATCTGTCGCCCATTTGCAAGCAATTTTGGCCATTAATGGACGCTTGGAAGGGTCTCGATCCCCACCACAGCCAACAACACAAAATACACGTTTTTCAGCAAATTGTTGAATCGTTCTTAAAACATTTTCCAATCCATCTGGAGTATGAGCGTAATCAACAATGACGGAAAATTGTTGTCCACCATCCACTAATTCAAAGCGTCCTGGGACACCCTTTATCTGTTCAATCGATTTGATAATGTCTTGGAAAGGAATATTGGATACATAGGCTGTTGCAATAGCTGCCAAGGCATTATACACATTAAATTCCCCTGCTAATGGTAAGTGTACTTCCCTTTTCCCTTCTGGAGAAAGAAGAGTAAATGTAACCCCGTTACTGTGATACGTAATGGAATCAGCTTGAAAATCAGCTGATTTTTTAACTCCATATGTGATTACATGTGCGGATGTTTCTGAAGCAAACGATTCCGAAATCTCATCATCAGCATTCAGTACAGCAAATTTAGGGTGTTTAGTTGAATAGGTATTTCCTAGTTTAGAAAACAATAAACTTTTTGCCCTTCTGTACTCTTCCATCGTATGATGATAATCAAGGTGATCTTGAGAAAGATTTGTAAATACAGCCACATCATAATCGCAGCCATTGACTCGCCCTTGCACTAAGGCATGAGATGACACTTCCATAATGGCAGTGTCTATTTTTTCCTTGACCATTTCATGGAAAACTTTTTGTAGTTCCAAGCTATCCGGTGTGGTGTTTTTCGTTTCTAACACCTTATTGCCTATCTTGATATTAATGGTTCCAATTAAGCCTGTTTCCTGTTTAGCATCATGAAAGATCGAGTCAATCATATGGCTTGTTGTGGTTTTGCCATTTGTTCCGGTAATCCCAATTAAATGTATTTTTTGACTTGGATGGTGATAAAAGGCATCTCCGAGAATGGCCATCGCTTTTTTTGTATCTTTAACCAAAATAACAGGCACTCCTACCTGCAAAGGCTTTTCAGCAACAACCGCTACAGCTCCATTATTTACCGCCTCTTCAGCGAAATTATGACCATCGAAAGCATGACCTTTTATACAAATAAACAA
Organism: Bacillus sp. J14TS2; assembly: GCF_018333015.1. NCBI lineage: Bacteria > Bacillati > Bacillota > Bacilli > Caryophanales > Bacillaceae > Bacillus > Bacillus sp. J14TS2. The sequence continues at coordinate 21,675 of NZ_BORE01000022.1, forward strand.
ATGCCCTTTTTCTACTTTTTGATGATTATTCGATATTCCGGTTATTTCGTTATTTTCTTCCGGTACTCCAATAAATGGAAGTGATTGTATTAGCGTACGCAAATTCAATGTTCTTCAATCCTTTCATAACAGTGAACAAAATCTTCCCATTATATAAGCTAGAATGTCATATATCCTGTTGTAAAAAAACATTCTTATCTATTTTACATAATAATTGAATTTGAAGCTATCCTTGAAGCATGTTTTTTCAAATAAAATTTTTAAGAGGTTGTTCAAAAAGTCTGATAAAAATGACACTGCGGGATAAAGGACCTTCAACTAAGTACTGACACGTCCTGTGGGTAACACGGAAGTCAGTACATCCCGTACAAGTCCGCTGCTCAAAACGGCCCGCCCCGAACTTTCGACGCTAGTGTCAGTGTTGCTGACAGGACGTCAGCGTCTTTAACCGAATTTGGTCCTTTTTATCCTCCCTCTCGAATACGCACTTTAACCACTTGAAGAAGCGGTCATGAATGAATCATGCCGCTCGTTACTAGGCGTTGAAAACGAAATCACTCAAGATAGACTCTAATGGCGGAGCCTTCTTCCACCTTTGCACCTGGTTTCGGGCTTTGTTGAACGACCTTTGTGCCCTCACCACTTGTTTGAAGTATTAAGTTATACTGTTGCTGTTGAATTTCTTTAATTGTCATCCCCTGTAAATCTGGTACTGTGAGCATAACAGGGTCATTCCATTTTTTCTTTTTTTCTATTTGATTTTCACGAGGCTCGACACCCATAGCATGCAATGAATCCTCGAGAATTTTGCCTACGATCGGTGCAGCCACCGTTCCACCAAATTGAACAGTTCCTTTGGGATTATCGACCGCCGTGTAGACAACGATTTGAGGATCATCTGCAGGAGCGAATCCAATAAACGAGAGAACATAATTGTTTTCTAAATAACGACCATCTTTTGCCTTTTGGGCCGTACCCGTTTTCCCACCAACACGATAAGACTCTACAAATGCATTCCCACCTGTCCCTTGTGCAACAACGCTCTCGAGTGCATGTCTTACTTCTTTTGAAGTAGACTCTGAGATCACCTTTCTTTTAGCAACAGGGGTTTTGCGCATCACAACTTCTCCTGTTCGCGGGTCTATAAGCTCTTTAGCAATATAGGGCTGGTACAAGGTTCCACCATTTACTGCAGCTGCAACAGCCGCTACTTGTTGAATAGGTGTGACGGAAACCCCTTGGCCAAACGCTGTTGTCGCTAATTCAACAGGACCCACTTGATCCAAAGCAAATAAAATCCCCGTTCCTTCTCCTGCCAAATCAATCCCTGTCTTCTCGCCAAAACCAAAACCACGAATATAATCAAATAATTTTTCTTTTCCCAGTCTTTGTCCCAACTCGACAAAACCTGGGTTACAGGAGTTTTCCACCACTTCAAGAAATGTTTGGTCTCCATGTCCCCCACTTTTCCAGCATCGTAGCTTGGAACCTCCTACTTTAACCGATCCATGATCATGAAAATGCTCTTCCTCTAAGTTCACTTTTCCTTCTTCCAACGCAGCCGCCAGTGTAATAATTTTAAAGGTTGATCCAGGCTCGTACGTACTCCAAATTGGCAGATTTCGATTATATACTTCCTGTGGAACATTTTGAAAATCATCAGGATCAAAGGAAGGCCTACTAGACATTCCTAAAATCTCTCCAGTATTCGGATCCATGGCGATGGATATAATCCCATCAGGATTATATAACGCCTCGGCATTATCGAGTTCCCTTTCAATGATGGATTCAATTTTGGTATCAATCGTCAATTTTAAATTATAACCATCTTGGGGAGGTTCGAATTCATCTGACATTTCTGGCATTCTCTTTCCTTTCGCATCTGAAAAGAATTGCACAGACCCCTTCTCTCCTTGTAGTTCTTTATCATAATATAATTCTAATCCGGCAAGCCCTTGATTATCTATACCCGTAAACCCCAATACATGGGATAAATATTTTCCAAATGGATAATGACGCTTCGAATCTTCCGCAACATAAACTCCTTTTAAATCCAAGGCTTGAACTTCTTTTGCTTTCTCAAAGGTTATTTTTCTTCCTTCAGGTAATCTTTCAATCGAAGAGTTCTTAGAAACTCGTTGATAAATCTCTTCTTTAGAACCATCCAATACTGTTGCAAGCTTCTCAGCCGTTCCCGCCGGATCTTCTATTTGTCTCGGAATAACATACACTGTTGGCGCAGATTTATTTTCAGCAATAGAAACACCATTCCTGTCCACAATTTTTCCTCGTTCAGGTTCAAATGGTATATTTCTACTCCACGAATCTCTCGCAAGATTTGTTAAATCGTTTCCCATGCCAAACTGAACATAACCTAATCGAATATCAATAATAAAAAAGACAAACAGTCCAGCTATTAATATAAACGACAATCTTTTCCTTACAGTTACTGCAGATACTCGCTTCAAAAAAAGGACCTCCTCTTTCCAGGGCTCGTTCCACTATATGCAAAACTCCACGAGCCTAGAACGATTCGGCAAAAAAAGAGAGTGCATAGGCACCCTCCAAATAATCTTACATTATTCATCTGCTTTTTTCTTATTCAATGCCTCACTGGGAGATTGAAACTCGATCTCCACTGTTTCCTCAGATTTCACCTCTGTTCCCGGCTTGGCACTTTGTCTTACTACATAGCCTTCTCCTTTAATATTGATGGTTATATCGGCCATTTCAGAAAGGTTGATCACATCACGCTTAGACCATCCTTCCATATTAGGAACGGTTGTCGGACCCTCTGTTTTAAGATAGACCTTTTCGCCAACAATTAATGTCTCTTCAGGAAGTGGTGATTGTTGAACGATCTCTTTTCCTTCGCCCAATACAATCGGCTTCAAACCTTTGTCTTTCACCCATTTCTTGGCTTCATTCAAGTCCATTTCGGAGAAATCAGAGAGTTGTACCGTCTTTGCCTTACCAAATTCTTCTGGTTTGATATTTAAATATTGTAAGCTGCTTTTCATAACGGTATTGAAAATCATCGAAACAGGTTTACTTCCACTTTCATCATCATCTAATTGTGGACGATCAACCATCACATACATAACTAACTGAGGATCATCAGCAGGCGCAAGGCCAAGAAAGGAATAAATATAGTTATTGTTCCCTTTCAGATATCCTGTTGGTCCAGCTATTTGTGCTGTTCCTGTTTTCCCCGCTACTTGATATCCTTCAATATTATACATTTTCCCTGTTCCATTTTTACCAGTAACCACCGTTTCTAACACATCTGTTACTTCTTTGGCGGTTTCTTTGCTAATCGGCTTCCCTGCTACCTCTGGCTTTGTTTCTTGAACAGTCTCATCATTAGGATTTACAACCTTATCAACGACATATGGCTTCATCATCACGCCTTCATTGGCAATAGCGGTCATGGCTTGAACCATTTGAATGGCAGTGACCGTTGTCCCTTGACCATATACGCTCGTTACCTTTTCAATAGGATAGCGATAGAGAATCTTACCGGTTGCCTCATTAGGTAAGCCAATATTGGTCCGTTGTCCAAATTTAAAATCATCCATCGCTTCGCGCCAAGCTTTTGTGCCCATTTCTTCAAGCAAATAGGCAAAGCCTACATTAGATGAGCGTTGCACACCTTCTAAATAAGAAATGGTTCCCCAACCTTCACCACTGTTATGATCATTTATTGTACTTCGGCGGTCTACTTTGTATTTACCAGAAGGGAATGTATCATCTGGTTTAAAAACCCCTTCTTCAATTGCTGTGGCTAATGAAAAAACCTTCATCGTAGATCCAGGTTCATAGCTCGTTTCAATCACTTCATTATGCCAAGATTTCTCAATCCCATCCCTTGTCTCTGGATGAAAAGTGGGGGTCTGTCCCATTGCTAGGATTTTTCCGGTTTTTGGCTCGGCTACAACCGCCATAATTCTTTCAGGGGAATACTTTTCATCTACTTGACTGATCGCATCTTCTAAAAAGGTTTGAATTTTTTTGTCTAATGTTAAGTAAATATCCTGTCCGTTTTCAGGTTCTTTAATATGTTTCTCCGAGTTTGGTAATATATAGTTCCAAACATCGCCTTCATATTGAATGGAACCATCTTTCCCACTTAAAAGATCGTTATAGCTCATTTCTAATCCCGTTCCAGTCAGCTTTTTTTCTCCTCCCTTTTCTTCGATCTCTTGTGTATAACCAATAAGATGAGAAGCAAAAACTCCATTTGGATAGAAACGTTTTGTATCCTTTAAAAATCCAATACCAGGTAAATTTAGGGATTCGATCTTGTTTTTCACACTATGGGATAGATCTTTCCCAGCTTTGCCAAACTCCACTTGTTTGGCTTTTTTCGTTAAAGCAGCATAAATATCGGTCTCTTCCATATCGATATATTCGGCTAATTGCTTCGCTGTTTCTGAAGGATCTACGACATGTCTCGGGTTCTTTTTATCTTCCGTTAATGATTCATCTAGTACAGCAACTAATGTATAAGACTCTGAGTCTTCTGCTATAACCTCTTCATTGCGATCAAAAATAGAACCGCGCTGCGCTGGAAGAACGCCTTCCCGTAAATATAATTCCTTCGCTTCTGTGGCTAATACCTTCCCCTCCACTTTTCCCGTTGTCTGAATGGTTACAAATCGAACAATTAATACAAAAAAGAGCAGGCTAAATATAATGAAAAATACTGCCGCTCCTATATTTCTATTCTTTTTATGGTTACTCATTTTTCCCCAACCTTGACATTATTTCCATCTAAATTGAGTCCCTTTTTTTCAGCAATTTCCTTAATTCTTTCGTATCTGCTCATATCTTTCACTTGTGCTTCAAGTTCACTATTAACCTTTTCCTGTTCCTGAATAGCCGTCTTCACATCTTCCACATCTCTATTCACTTCATACACTTGTGCATTCGCGGAAATAATGTGAATGGACATAACTGCCAGAAAAGCGACTAATAAAAAAGCTAGGACTTTCTCGCCAGGAGTGATCTTGGCATGGCGTTTAACCTTTTTTATTTCTTTTTCCGGCTGTTGTGCTGGTTGATATTGATATTGTTTCTGCGCTAAATTACTCAAATAAAAGTCCCCTCCATCTCCATAAAATATCTTCTATATTATGATGATGTTCAAAAAGTCCGGTAAAAGACACTTTGCTAAGCGGCGATTAGGAGAGCATCTCGGCCCTTTACCGCTCTTTTTGAACACGTACTATATGTACTATTTTTTTTCAGCAATCCTTAATTTTGCTGATCTAGCACGATTATTAGCCTCTAATTCTGTTTCGCTTGGACTAATGGGTTTTCTGTTAACCAATTGTAGTATTGGCTCATAGCCTTCGGGTATGACTGGCATCCCTGGTGGTAATGGCGGCCCTTCACTTGCTGCCTTAAAGACCGTTTTACAAATTCGATCTTCCAAAGAGTGGAATGTAATCACACAGATTCGGCCTTTTGGCCGCAGCAATTCAATCGCCTGTTGCAGCGAAGTTTCAAATGCATGCAATTCATCATTCACCGCTATTCTAATCGCCTGAAAGATTCTTTTAGCAGGATGTCCGCCTTTTCTGCGGGCAGGTGCTGGTATTCCTTCTTTTATAAGTTCAACTAATTGACTTGTTGTTTCAATTGGTGCCTTTTCTCTAGCAGCTTCAATTTTCCTCGCAATTTGCTTTGAAAACTTTTCTTCACCATACTTGAAAAAAATTCGGACCATATCACCATATGACCACTCATTGACAACTTCATAAGCAGAAACAGCACTACTGCGGTCCATTCTCATATCAAGCGGTGCATCGTGATGGTAACTAAAGCCTCGCTCAGGATCATCTAACTGCGGGGAGGAAACGCCCAAATCATATAATATCCCGTCTACCTTTTGTATTCCAAGCTCAGCAAGTCGATCCTGGAGATGAACAAAATTACTTTGGATCATTACGAGCTTGTCCTGCTCATAAGAGAGTGTTTCTCTTACATGGGCAATCGCTGTTTCGTCTTGATCAAACGCAATTAATTTTCCCTTGTTTGATAACTGTGAAAGGATTTTTTGGGAATGGCCGCCACCACCTAAAGTACAATCAACATATACCCCATCAGGGTGAATGTTCAGTCCTTCCGATGCTTCATTTAATAAGACTGTCGTATGTTTAAACATGATGCCCCCTATTCTTCCCCTAACCCCTAGTTGTATTATAGGATGTTCAAATCGTCTGGACGTCAGTGTAGTCGCCGACTTGGTCTTTAATCCTTCTTTTTGAACACGCACTATTAGTAAATTAAATATCAAAATCAATCATATTCTCAGCAATCTCTGCAAATGATTCTTCTGACTCTGTAAAGTATTCTTCCCAAATTCCTTTATTCCAAATCTCTATTCGATTGGAAACGCCTAAAACTACACATTCTTTCTCTAATTTTGCATAGCCAATCAGTGTGGTGGGGAGGTTGATTCTACCTTGCTTATCGATCTCACATTCAATTGCTCCAGAGAAGAAAAACCGTGTAAAAGCTCGTGCATCTTTTTTGGTCATTGGTAAAGTTTTTAACTTTTCCTCTAGTTGGCGCCATTCATTAAGAGGATATCCAAATAAGCATTGGTCAAGACCCCTTGTAATAACAAAGGATTCTCCAAGAGAGTCTCGGAATTTTGATGGGACGATTAAACGCCCTTTCGTATCAATGTTATGTTGGTATTCTCCCATGAACATGAGACATGCCCCCACTTTCTATCTCTAATTTACCACAACCTACCACTTTTCACCACCTTTTTTTCTTTACAAATAAAAAAGACTTCTAATCGCCGAATAGTCGACTGATTAGAAGCCCTAAAAAATCTATATTTTAATAATTTTGTGCTTTCCATCAAATTCAAATGGCAAGGACATTAATTGGTGGATAAATTGGTCTCCTCTTTCGTTTAGATAATAAAAGATATTCCATATCCTTTCCTGAGGACTGCCATTCGGGCGTAGTGACCTTTCCACACGTTCATATTTCGCCACTTCACTTTTATACCTTTCTTGCACAAACCAATCTGCTTTCTTTTTTAGAAACTCAATTTGTTTTGTATGAAAGGTAAGATTTTTTTGTGCAAGAGGTAAAAGCCCGCGTTCTGTATCATCAAGCCGTTCGAAAATGGATCGATAACGTTCTTCCAGGTACTGATTGATATCGTCCAGCATCGTTTCTAAATGTTGGTCTGTCACAGAATCAAGATAGACTTTTTTTCGTTTCTCTACTCCATTTTTTAAAACATTCTCGGTCGTTAATTGTAAATCATGTACGTCTCGCTCAATATTTGATTCAATAAAAGTAATGTTTATCCGTGGTATAAGGGGCGGCATTTTCATATCCCATAATTCAAATGCTTGTTTCAACTCACCCCAATAGGCAATTTCTCCGGGTCCAGCAATAAATGCAAGAGATGGGAATAAAAACTCTTGCATCAACGGTCTGGTGACGACATTATTGCTAAAAATCTCCGGGGTCTCTTGAAGCTTTTTACACAAATCTTGGCGATCCATTTGCCAATCTGATTTTTCAACTTTAAATCGATCTAGTTGTGAATCATAATCCAATAAGAGACGTTCCTTTCCCTCATACAGAAATAAATTGGCTGATTGTGGATGAATCTCAATCATTCGATTAAATCCATTGTCAGCAAGAAGCTCTTGCTGGTTTAATACCTTCTCTGTAATCAGTGATGCTTGCTCCATCACTTTTGCAAAAACTGGCTTTTCCAACTCTCTCAAATGTGGATCCGCTGCGTCTATGACTAACAAGCCATAGTCTTTAAATAAAGTCATGATCAATGTTGTAAAAAAATCAGTTATTGTTTCACTCCGATTACTCGCCTCCAGTACAGAAGCGAACACTTCTTTCGTATATTTACGTTCTCCTAGATGCATAAAAATAGTTTCCAGCCATTTTTGCATTTCTTCTTTATCATATACGATATCAGATGCCATTTGTTTCAGGCCCTTTTGTTCTGGGAAATTGACCTTCTTCATCTTATTTCCAACTTCAGTATATACATGATTAATTTCTAAAAAATCATGATCTTCCCCGGCGATCCAAAACACAGGAATGACAGGAGTTCCTAAATTTCTTTCTTGTTGTTCTGCTAATTTAAGTATGGAGATAACCTTATGTATAGTATAAAGCGGGCCAGTTAATAACCCTGCTTGTTGCCCTCCTATCACAACTGTGGATTGCTCATTTTGTAATTTTTCAAGTGACTTCCTTGTTTCTTCAGATGTTGGGAAACGCTCCATATAGTTTTCGATACAGGCAGCAAGCGCTTTTCGATTAAAATTCTGCTTCATTAAATCGTTATAGCGATTTTTATAAACCTCGTTCTCTGTTATATCATAATGAAAAAAACCTTTCACGGGTTCTTTTTGTTCCATATAAAGAGAAGCAAAGTCGTTCGTTGCTGGAATGACGATGCTTTCAATTTCCATAAATGACTTCCTTTCATGCATTGGTAAAGGTAGATAAAAGTATAGCAAAATGAAGAAAAAATTGATATTAAATTGTCCTGCTGGCTCTACAAAATATTCTTCTTTTCAGAGGCGGCTTCCTCCTCCATACCTTTAATCATTTCGAAGATCATTGTAGTAAGGGGTAAAATCATATCCATTTTTTCAGCATACTCTAGAACAGATCCAAGGATCGCATCAATTTCTGTCTTTCTTCCTTCCAGCATATCACTAAGCATAGAAGAACGGTTTTCCTTTGTACTACGGCAAATATAAATTACTTTCTCTAATGAATGGTTGGGATCTATTTCTGGGAATACCGAGGATATTTCGGCATGAAGACTTTTGAATATCTCATAATAATAAGGATTCTCGATCAAGCTGCCGTTTTTCACTTTAAGTATAGACGTTAAAGGGTTAATTACGCTGTTGGCGACTAATTTCGCAAGGATTATTTCCTTATAATTTTTGTGAAAGTAAAAGGGAAATGCTTTCGCCTCACTTTTAGGAAAACAGCTTATTGTTTCTTGATTTCCTCGGAAAAGTGCAATATTCGTGACCCCTTCGCCTGTATGTTGAATATGGTTCCCAGCTAATTTCTTTACCCCATGCTCAACCGTTCCGACATAAATGGTTTCTTGTGGCAATGTCTCTAACAATTTAATATGCCCAATCCCATTTTGAATAAATAAAAGTGGGGTTTCAACGGGCACAGTTAGGAGGTCCTTCATTAAAGATACAAGATTATATTGCTTCACGGCAATCACGATTAGATCCAGCTTTTCCAATTCTTTAAAATTTGCGTAAGCCGTTACCTCATACTTTATATGTTTGTGAGAATTTGACAATATGATCCCCTTTTCATTAATATCCCTAGCCTGCGCCTCCGTTCTCGTAAGCAATACAACTTGATGATTTAAACTAAGGTAGGTGCTAAATAACAGACCGACCGCACCTCCACCAAGAATACCTATCTTCATCTCATCACCTACATTTTTATTTTCCTTCATTCCAAAAATAGCACCCATTCAAATAAACTGATTTTTTATTAACTTTATATTATAATATTCCTAATTGAAATGCATATATCAGGATTAGGAGGTGTGCAAATGCCACAAAGTGTAAAGAAGCTTAAGATTAATTTTAAAACGCTAGAAGAATTTAAGCAATTTAAAGAGTTCGGTATACAGGAGTTATCCATGATTGAAGACCTGCAATCAAATATGATTGAAGATAATTCTTATTCCCCATTCTACGGTATCTATTTTGGTGATAAACTAGTTGCCAGGATGAGTTTGTATCAACATTCTGCTAAATATGATCAATACTTTAATCCTCCCCAGGCCTATCTAGAAATATGGAAACTGGAGGTCCTACCCGGATATCAGAAAATGGGATTTGGCAAAGCGCTTATAGAATATGCAAAAAGCTATCAAATGCCGCTTAAAACAAATCCGCGCATGAACTCTCGAGCTTTTTTTGAAAGGATGGGTTTTGACCCAATCCATTATGAAATAGAACGCGATCGTGGCGAAGAACCATTTGTATGGTGTCCAAAAGGGGTAACGTTCCAATCATTTTAACAAGATATGAAACTATTTTAAATGATGGTCGTATAGTAGTATGTAAACATTTATATCTAGGAGGTATTTTTTTTGAAAAGAACAGGTGAGGTTACTTTAGGTATTATTGGAGTTGTATTAAGTGCATTAACCAGTTTGATTGGGATGTTCTTCGTATTTATGGGATCAGATGCCGTGAAAAATGAGATGGCTAATGATCCAACAATTGCGAATGATCCAACATTAACATTGGAAGATATGAATAGCTTCTTAAGCATTTTCTCTGGAGCTGGATGGGCAATTATTATCGCATCTATTATCGGTCTTGTCCTTGGAATCATTGCGGTCTTTAATATTGTAGGGGATAAAAAACCAAAAGTAGCCGGCTGGGTGTTTATTATTGGCGCTGTGCTTACTGGTATCGTTTCTATCGGTATCGCTTTTCTTCCAGCATTACTTCTACTTATCGCCGGAATTATGTGCTTTGTTCGCAAACCACCGCTTGAAGATCCAATCCAATCACAAACTTTATAAAGCAAGACTGCCATCAGTACGGGGTTTCTTCATCCCCCACTGATGGTTAGCGAAACTTATCGGAGTGTTAGCGTCCGTTATCCCCCACTTAGACTTTTTTGAAATTTCCTAGTCTGGAAGGGGGGTCTTACAGACAGTTGCACCGGGATAAACATAGGATCAACAGAAGAGGAGCCGATGGATATACTCGGCTCCTCTTCTTATTTTACATCCTGCATTTCCGCTTCTTCCGTAAATTCATCTGCTATCTTCCTTGCCTTATCTAAAAGATACATTAAAGAATGATAATCTTTTTTTAATTGCTGATACTTTCCAGCCATTTCTTTCACTTCTTCATTTGCTGCGATGTTTAAGATCTCTAGATTTCGAACTTCCTCCTTTAAGCGTTTATTATCTGATTTATAATAATCTAAACCAGCCAGCTCCTTCTCTATTTCGCTAAGAAGTGAAGTAGCATTTGCCAATATGCTGGATGATGACTCTTGCTCAAATGATGCGTTCTCTGATTTTTGTGAATCCACTGTAATTGCTTGAGCCTCTCCCGCTTTTAATTGCTTCCTTTCCTTTTTAGCCTGATTAATTTCCCCTTTATATTGCTTCCTAATATTAGAATTCCATCGGAACCCACATGCTGCAGCAGTTCTTTTCAATTGTTTTCCAGCCTCTTCAAACGCTTTAAGCTGAGTACTGGCCTTACGTATGTGAGATAACACTAATTCAGCTAATAGAAGATCCTCATCCGAAGACCATGCATCTTGCCGTGAAGTTGTCATTTTATCACCTCTACTTTTTTGTAAGTATATGCTCTTAGACTGAAAGATAGAATCAGCCTTTGAGAAAAGCAATAGAAAGACAACATAAATGAATAAAAAGCTGGAAAGAATCTTCCGTATATAAAGCGAGACTGCCATCAGTATGGGTTTTCTTCATCCCTCACTGATGGTTAGCGAGACGCATCATCATCAGGGTGTTAGCATCCATTATCCCCCACTTAGACTTCTTTGAAATTTCCTAGTCTTGAAGCGGGGGTCTTACGGACAGTTACGCCGGGATTAAAGGATCCGCTCTAGAACTGAAGCTGGACCGCCCCGCCATTAATAATCTAGACATAAAAAAAGTGTGTAGAGCCATGGTCTCTACACACTTTTTATTTACATTTAGTTATTCACAACTTCATTACCTTTATAAGTTCCACATGCTTTACAAACGCGATGACTAAGTTTCTTTTCTCCGCAATTTGGGCAATCAACCATGCCTGGGACTACTAATTTATAATGAGTTCGGCGTTGTCTCTTTGCCGTTTTTGAAGTTCTTCTTTTTGGTACAGCCATAAATTCCCACCTCCTTAAAATCAAATACAGGATTATTTCTCTTCGTTTTCTAGCAAAGCAGCGAGCCCAGCTAAACGAGGATCAACTTTTTTATTCTTCTGTTTTTCCGCTTCATATTCGTCCTCTGTCATCACATTCCAATCTTTTCCCGATTGTTTGGCACTTGCCAATGCTTCTTCCGAGAAAACTTGTATAGGAATATCTACAAGAATCAATTCCTCTATGACAGGGAGCAAATCCACTACTCCATTTTCTGGTTCATGAACAAATTCATCGATATCTTCACCGGGAACTTCCGATCTTTGAAGTGAAAAAACCTCCGTTGAAAAAATATCGATCGGATAATCAGTATCCACTAATGTACGAGAACAAGGTAAAACTAAATGACCATTCAATTGAAGGTGAAAAGTGGCTCTTTCAGAATCCACCTGAATATTCCCCTTAACCTCGATTAGAGAAGCTTCTCTAATGTCAGGATTTCGGTTCATAAGCTCGTTTTTAATATCAACTTTTTGATTAATTTCCTCTTCAGTATCTCGTAAATTTCGCAATTGAGAAACTGTCCATTTCATGTTTATCACCTCTTGGCAACAAGAATAATTATAGCCTCCGGGTTTTCGTTTGTCAATATATGTACTTTATTCTTTCTCATATTATTTTGTCCACTTAATTGTAAAATAGTCTTTTTAGTTAACCATAATAATATTATGTATTTCTCATAAAAAGAAATTCGTTTTTATTTAAAAAAATTGGCTAGTGTTACGATCTAGCTCGAGGGGCTAATCAAGGCGCTTGCGCTTTTGTTCTTCTTCAACCTTTAGTATCATAAATAGAAAGTTAAATTGCAGGGGGAGCAATCATGAGAACAGTCGGAATTGTCGTGGAATATAATCCGTTTCATAATGGACATTTGTACCAATTGCAAAAAGCCAAAGAAGATACACATGCTGATATCGCCATATGCATCATGAGTGGCAATTTTTTACAACGAGGAGAACCTGCTCTCGTTTCAAAATGGTCTAGAACAAAAATGGCATTATCAGCAGGAATTGATCTTGTCATTGAGTTACCCTTCGCTTTTTCGGTACAAAAAGCTGAAATTTTTGCTTATGGAGCCGTGTATTTGCTTGATGCATTGAACTGTAGCCATATTTGCTTCGGGAGTGAATCAGGTCAGATTTCTGATTTTCACAATACAATCGATTTTGTACATCATCACCGTTTACAATACGAAAAATATATTCATGAATTTATAAAAGAGGGAATGAGTTATCCATCTGCTTTATCAAAAGCCTATCAAGCACTGGAACCAGGGAGAGATTTAATTGATTTATCTAAACCAAATAATATTCTTGGGTTTCACTATATGGAGGCTGCCGCCGAGATAAATCCTCAGCTACGGTTTCTTACGATCAAAAGAAAAAACGCTGGGTATCATGACCCCTCTGTGAATGAAACAAATATAGCAAGTGCTACCTCCATAAGAAATAGATTACGAACGCACCAAACCGATTCAATTAAAAACTATATCCCCAAGACCAGCTTGTCCGAATTACAACACTACCTTGTTGAATTTGGTCAGCTCCATTCTTGGGAAAATTATTGGGACTATTTGCAATACCAGATTTTATCTAAGAGTAGTAAAGAATTAGAAGCCATTTACGATATGGAGGAAGGGCTTGAAAATCGATTTATCCGAGCCGCTCAAGCAGCTAAAGACTACCAAGGTTTCATGGAGATCATGAAAACAAAAAGATATACATGGACAAGGTTGCAGCGAATCTCAACTCAAATTCTTCTAAATATCCAGAAAGAGCAAATCAATGATTTGGGAAGGAAACCCCAATATATTCGTCTCCTTGGCATGAGTCATGTTGGTCAAAAATATTTAAGGTCGATCAAAAAGGATTTACAAATCCCTTTGATTGCTAAGGTCTCCGCACAACAGAACCAAATGCTGGCGCTAGATATAAAAGCTACTCATATGTATGCACAAGGCTTACCAGAACCATACCGAACTAAAATGCGCGATCTTGATTATAGGCAACCGCCTATTATGATGTGAACTCGGATTACGCCTAGAGAGTCGGATGGCGAGGCGATTATTGCCACGCCATTAGCCGCATCCGCTCCAGCTTTTCTTGATCCAGCTCCAGCGCCTAGCCTCGAGAAGCTCACTGGAGGTTAGTTCATCGGCGTTGCCACAGGATGTGGCGCTTTTAGCTGATGTTCCACTTATAACCTGAGCCAATGTAAGGCAAAGTACGCCTTGCTTTGGCTCAGAACATTTGCTGTCGAGCCTTTTCAAGGCGCTTTCGCTTTTCTACTTATACTCTTGTATTATTTGTTTAATCTTAGGGAGTTGTCTTAGTGTTTCCTTTTCCCCTCTTTTAATAATCTCTTCAATGTTTTTGAATGATCTTGCACTAAATTCTTCCACATTGGGTCGGAGCATTAAATCTGATTCGCTTTCTCTTACTGTTCCGATTTCGGTTTGCATAATATCAAGGCTTTGCATAATGACATCATATACTGTCGTAATTTCTGCCTTCTTGTTGACGATAGTGACATCTGAAGCTAAAACAATGTCAGCGCCCATTTTTCTAACTGCGGAAATCGGAATTTTATCTACGACACCGCCATCTACTAGCAGTCTCCCGTTGATTTTCACAGGCGTAAAAATCCCTGGGATCGCAATACTCGCGCGAACAATCCGGGCAATATTCCCCTTACTAAATTCTACCTTTTTTCCCGTCTGTAAGTCCGTTGTGATTACCTTGACGGGAATATTTAATTCTTCAAGATTTTTTCCATGCATAAATAAATGAATCAGATTCTCTATTCTTTTTCCTTCTATAAATCCCATTTTAGGAATGGTGAAATCAAGATAATGGTTTCTTTTAAACGCAACTGAAAGCTTAGTTAATTGCTCAAGATCGTGGCCAAATGCATAAAAACAACCGACTAGGGCGCCCATGCTACTTCCTGCGATCATATCAATCGGGATTGAATGCTCTTGTAAGATTTTTAATACTCCTAAATGAGCAAAACCTCTTGCTCCTCCAGACCCCAGTGCTAAGCCTATTTTCGGCATGCCCCATCGCCTCCTGGAACATCTTATGGTCTAAATGCTGTTTTTATGAGTATATTGATTATGTGGATGTTGGACAGGGGGTATACAGTATTGAGTAGGTTCACTTTGTCAAAAATGAAAACATTACTATTAGCAACATCGGTCTCTTTAATGGCCATATCCATGATCGCTATGCCAGACGAATCATTGAAAGCATCCATACGTGGATTAAAAATGTGGTGGGAGATTGTCTTTCCATCGCTCTTCCCATTTTTTGTCATATCCGAATTATTAATTGGATTTGGCGTTGTTAAATTCTTGGGCGTACTTCTCGAACCTTTTATGAGACCTTTTTTTCGTGTTCCTGGAGTTGGAGGGTTTGCTTGGGCCATGGGCATGGCCACTGGTTTTCCTGCTGGTGCTAAACTAACGGTTCGATTAAGGGAAGAAAAACAATTAACCAAAATCGAGGCACAAAGATTGGTCTCTTTCACAAATTCATCTAGCCCATTGTTTATTTTTGCGGCCGTTTCAGTAGGCTTTTTCAATAATCCTCGTTTAGGCCTTTTACTAGCCGCCGCACACTATTTAGGAAACTTTTTTGTAGGTTTTATTATGCGCTTCTATGGTGTAAAGAAACAAAAGCAGGAAAGAGAAAAAAAGCCAGTACTAAATATTTCTCAAGCTCTTTCAGCTTTGCACCAAACGAGAATTCACAATCAAAAACCGATTGGAAAACTTTTAGGTGATGCCGTCATGTCCTCTATTCATACCTTACTGGCTGTTGGCGGCTTTATTATTCTTTTTTCTGTGCTCAATAAATTACTATTCCATCTTCATTTTACGCCAGCCATCGCGTCAATGCTGGATTACATTTTGCCAATTTTACAATTGCCAAAGGAATTTGGTAACTCGTTAGTAGCAGGAATTTTTGAAATCACATTAGGAAGCCAAATGGCCAGTGAAGTACAGGGATCATTACTCTTGCAACAAGCGATTATTGTGAGTTTCATTCTTGGTTTTAGTGGTTTTAGTGTTCATGCACAAGTCGCTAGTATACTAGCGACCACGGATATTGATTATAAACCATTTTTCTTTGCTCGCGTATTACATGGATTCCTTGCAAGTTTATTTACGGTCTTACTTTGGAAGCCTTTTTCTAATTATTTTCATATTCAAGCGATGGACACAGCTGTACCTGCTTTTCTTCAAGAGCATGACCGCTGGTGGGAGGCAATATTGCAAGCGTTTATCAAGATTGGGCCATTATTTACAATCTTCTCCCTTGTTTTTTATATTTTCTTCTACCTAAGAAAGATAAACAGTAGCAGACTATAAAAAGTCAGTCTGCTAAAGGTGAATTTTGACTATGTCATAACGAATTTGGGTGCATAGCATGACCCTATGAACTCTTTTTCGCAATTTCGAAGCTGATTTGTGTGCGTAGCTACCTTCTCTGGACTACTTTTACAGCAAATTTAGGGAAGCTGATTCAGGAGCAATTTCTTTTGTTGTCATTTTACATTTGGAGCTTTCATATCTTTTTTAAAAAAGCTGTATTAATCCAGTGACTAAAAATCACGGATCAATACAGCTGTCTATTCAAAAGCTTATTTATTAAATTTCTTCTCCAGCGCTTTTTCTACTTCTTTTGGCACTAGTTCAGAAATATTCCCTTTATATTTCGCTACTTCTTTTACAATGCTTGAACTCAAAAATGAATATTGGTTATTTGTCATAATAAAGAATGTTTCAATTTGTTCATTTAACACGCGATTCATAGAGGTGATTTGCATTTCATATTCGAAGTCTGAAACTGCTCTCAATCCGCGAATAATCGCTTTCGCTTTTACTTTTTGCGCATAATCAACAAGTAAACCGTCGAATGTATCGACAATAACATTGTCAAAGTCCTTTGTTACTGCTTTTAAGAGTTCTAATCGCTCTTCGACAGAAAACAAAGACTTTTTCGAAGAATTATTCAAAACCACAACGCGAACTTCCTCAAATACTTTTGCTCCTCTTTGAATAATATCCATATGTCCCATTGTAACGGGATCAAAACTCCCTGGACAAACTGCAATATTTTTCATGATGTCCCCCTTGCTACTTCTTTATAAATGGATAGAGCAGTGATACCAAACTGACCCTTCTTATCACAATGTAACTCCCCCACGCTCGTAGGCAGCGGCAGTTCAGAATCATGTTCCACTATAATCATTCCTTGCTGTTTAAGCAGATTATTTTTTTCAATGGTATGTAAGATGGCTTCTAATTTTTGTCGATGATAAGGAGGATCCAAGAAAATATAATCGAATTGGATATCCCTTTTCAATAAAGCTTTTAAGGCGCGTTCTGCATCATTCCGATAGATTTCTACTTGGCTGTTCATTTTGCAATATTGAACATTATTTTTGATTGTTTGAATAGCTTGACGATCTCTATCAATAAAAATCACTTTTTCCATTCCGCGACTTAGTCCTTCGATGCCTAACGCTCCACTCCCTGCGAATAAATCGAGGGCGATACCACCAGTAAAGTAAGGCCCGATGATATTAAATAGTGTTTCCTTTACCTTATCAGTTGTGGGTCTTGTTCCATTTCCAGGTACTGCTTTTAACGGTCTTCCTTTTAATGTTCCAGAAATAACTCTCATCTCGTCACCAAATTTTATAGATTTCTTATAATTGCTATGGCTAGAATACTAGCCAACATTCATCCCCCTAATCAAAGTCTTCTTATTAAGATCCATTTTATCCCGGTGCCACCCGCAGATGGCAGTCTCGCTTTATCCTACCACATTCTAAATTATCTATACAAATGAAATATGCAGTTCTCCTTCAAACTGTTTATCTTTCTGAAGTTTATTAGCTACATTCGTATATTTCCATTAACTATAGGTAATAATAACCTTAATGGCATCAAGATGATGCTGTTGCCAACCGCGGAGAAGACTTACATTCCCCTTAAGTTCTTCCTCCGGTTTCTCCTCTCCCTTTTGCCTTCTAAACCGTTTAGACGGAAATGGAAGGACCCTGCAGAAATGCAGGGTTATTTTTCTTTTATTCGAATAGTATTTGCATCTGTTTCAATTTCTACATTAAACAATGTAGGGATAAAGGGAATCTCCATCATGATCATTTCCTGATAAAATTGCACAGGCGCTTTGTCGATGCCATATCGTTGTTCATTTAAATCAAAAAATCGCTTTTCGGGATAGAATTGATAATGTATCTTTCCTCTATCTGCTTGAATAGTATGCTGATCTGTTATCTGCACCTGAAAATTTAAAGACTTTAATAGAGGAATAGCATCGATCAGCCATTGATCGTTTTGCTGTAAAACAATTATTTCTCCCCTATCCTCTCCATTGAAAACCAACTTTCTAGGATCATCTCGTATTAATGTCAGAAAAGGCTTGTCTTTCACCGTATTACGAGTGAAAAAACGAATCTCCCCATTCAAAATATCACTCAACATCATGTCAAGATCTTCACTCTTCAATTGTTTTTGCTTAAAGGAACGAAGAGTCTGTGTCCATTTCTCAAATTGTTGTTTGGATAGATACTGGTTAAGCTCTGTATACATTTTCTTTGCCTTAGGATTCCTCGGTGTCTCATCAATGATCATTGCGGCTAATACCTCTGATAGCCATTCCTCTTCCGGTTTGAATGAAAAAGTATGTATCAAATCGTTCATGATTACTTGTTGGTGAAGATCTTTCATATTATCTTTTGGTTGCCTAATCCATAGTTGATCTTTGCTTATTTCTTTATGCTGATCAGTCAGGATAAGATATAAGGATTCTCCACTAAATGGTTCATAGTTGATTTTCTCCATAATTTTGCTTGCATTTGTCGCATATAGGACTGTATTTTCATGAACTTCAACACTATCTAATGGTTTCTGTTGCCAAAACAAAGTAACATCACTTTCTATTCCCTCTAAATAATAATAATCTAAAAGATCCATTTCTTTCCTCATTGCTTTTCTTGTATTCCCAACCCAACTTCCCTCTCTCCAATTAGATTCACTAAGTTGGATTATATGCGAATGAACATCAACACCCTCCAATTGAATAAGCCAATCTTGCAATAAAAAACTTTTAGGTTTCTGTTTAGGGGCTGGAATAGTATAAGTAAAAATAATTTTTTCTGCTTTTACTTCTATATAAGGATCTTCTAATGAACAAATTTCATTGTTTCCATAATCACATTGGATATCGTTTAGCTTATCTGGGATTTTCAACTTAAATAGCTGATTGGGCAAGTCTTCGATCTCCTGCTTAATTCGAAATTGCCCTTTAGCATGTTGAATATTGATCACTTGATTGGCTGGTATCGCAACATTGTCATCATCCAAAGAATAAACTTTCCATTGATAAAATAATGTGCTTCCAATTAAAAGAAGCAGCATAACGATCAAAATCACCTGTCTTTTCACTGCTATTCTCCTTAGTCGTTCTACTAAAGATATCGACACGATAAAAAGCTGTCACAGGAGAAAAGATCTTGTCCTAATAAAAAACAGGATTTCTTTTTCTGCTGTAACAGCTTGATTCATATTTACAAACCAATTCGATAGTCATATTCTTTTGCCTTATCTGGCTTAGAATTCTCATACACCGTTTTTAAGAAAGGTTTATAGGATAATTCAGCTTTTTTGACAAAAGGCATAGAAGCTAGTTTTTCGGCTTTTTCCTCGGCCTCTGCTTGTGCGGTGTACATGACTACATATTTCATCCGTTTGGATACATAATGAATAGAGCCGTATCTTCTTAAGGTTTTCACATTCTTTAAATTATATAGCCAAATGATCAATCCTTGTCTGTCATTAAACATATATCTTCCCCTTTAGTTCGTGTTCAATCAGGCACAAGAAATGCAAAGTATCATTTTCACCAAACTGTTTGAACACTTTAATTGACTTAAGCCGAACAACCACAGCCCCCGCCGGTACCACAATTTCCACCACAAGATGAACCTGTCTCGAAAAATGGATTTCCAGTTGGAACTTTTATTTGTTCTGAAACAGATCGAGCAATCAATACACTTACTTCATCTAATAGTGATTGTAGTTCGTTTTCTGCCCTGCGGAAATTAGCAATGTTTTCATCCAAATCCATTTCCCTTTTCCGCTCCCTAGTCTTCACCATGATGTCTTTATAATCAGGATGATATCGTCCAAATCTTTGAACGTCTTCGTATAAATCCTTTATCTCAAGAAACGACTTGATCTTCCGTTGCGTCTCCGGATCTTCTTGCAATTTACTATAAGTTAATCTATATTGATCGGCGACCTCTGAATGGATAATTTGGTTACCAATGCTTTCGGCTTTTTCTAATAATTGAACAGTTTCGATTGTAGCAAGCATATGCTCACCTCCAATCGCTATTTTACCATGTTTCGAATAAGGTTGCGACCATTCTTCACAGTTTGACCATAATTTATCATTTCTGCAGCTCTTAACACTCTATATTTAAAAAATATTCACCTCAAAGCTCTTGGATACATGAGAGGTTTGGTCATTCAGTCCCACAACTTCTACTTTCATTTTATGTGATCCAGCCCGTAAGTTTTTTATAATGAATGCTGCCGTATCGTATTCGTTGTAAAATTCACCATCAATATAGACATTAATTTTCGCAGAATTTTTCTCCGCTTTGTTAAAAGATACCATTGGAACAAAACATTCTACCTTGACATGATTTCCGTCAACAAAATGTTGAATGCCAGCTTCTTTCTTCTCCAGTTCTGCTGCCTTCGCTTTAAAAGATTCAGGCTCAGGTATTTTTTGACCACAACCAGTCATTAAAATGAATATCATTGATAGCAAGATCAATCTCCACATCATTATCACTCCTCTTTTGTAGTTTTTACAAAAGGAAGAGCTTCATACAAGAAATATTACTTTGAGGCGTTCAATGCCTGAAACATATTCATCATCATCGATGCCATATGCATATTATTTGAGAATTTTTCTACACGATGAGGGATCGTCTTTTTAAAATAGTGTAATGAGGCAACTTCAAATTGTTCTAGCAGTTCTGGTTCTCGTGATAATTTCCGATACCATTGTGGTTGCTCTCTTAAAAACTGTGTTAATTCTTTCTTATTATGGATATATTGAATCACTTCCTGGCGCATGCTTTAACCCCCTTTAATCTTTTCTAAAAGAAAAAGGATTATTTGATTTTGCTTGTTGAGCACCAGCTGATGGCGAACCTGTCTGACCACCTGATTGGTTAAATTGAGTTAAAACACCTTGAACAGTACCAATTGCCTGACTTAGTTGTTGAATATGATGTTGCAATTGATTTCCATCCATATTCTTTATGATCTTTGTGATCTGACCTAATGACAATTTACTATCTTCGTCCTTTTTTTCACTGTTTTCCGTTTTACCTGTACTTCCAGTTTTCCACTTAGGGTCATCTTCTCCAAGTAGATACCAATCCTCGAATAACTCTTGCCAGGTATACTCTTCCTGGCGAACCGCTTTAATTAAATGGGGGTTTTGTTGAATAAAATCTTTAAATTCCTTTACGGAAGGATGGAGATCCTTATCCATTATCATTCACCTCACCTATACAATCGTCCTATGTATAGGTTATGTTGGCTTGCGAAAAAAGTGAGTAAAAAGCTGATAGCGAAAATCTTTGGAATTCACTGTTTTAAAAATGAATAAGTCTAGGAAACCACGCTATCTCTTACTCCACCTCAATGAAATTTTGCGTATAATATCTTCGATAAACCCCTATGCCTAAGTTTGTATATGACTCATCCAATAGTGTCTGTCTATGAGCATCAGAATTGAGCCAACCTTCCACAACAGCAGGGCCATCTATATAATCCTTAGCAATATTCTCAGCCGCTTCGTTCACTTCAATTCCCTGTACACCAAGTCGTTCAGCAAGCGAACCATATTCGGGTGAATTATGGGAAAAATAGTCCTCCATAACCATATCCTTACTATGATCATAGGCAACGGCGGCTACATCTTCATCCCATTCCAAAGGATATAAATCAAATCGTTCTCTAATAATATTGGTCAAATCAAATACTTGCTTCTTGCTCCCCTCTTCAATCGCCTGCCAATCATCTCTTTCTAATTCTGCTGGCTCTATTAGGTCACCATTGTAAACCAATTCATAGGGATTTTGAGTAATAAGCGTTTTTGTATCTAAAAAACGGACACTAAATAAAGTCCCGGTAAATTTATCAATGGCTAATTGAGCAAATATATCCCCTAGAGGAACAAGTGGCCGAATATATAAGTCCTCTTCCGATAATTCAAATCGATACATTCCATCTTCTGTAGAAGCTGTAATCTCCGTATCTAAAATAGTCGATCGAAAAATATCCTCAATAGGCTGACCAATCGTATATGGTGCAACATTTAATTGGGTCCCCATCGCATATATTGTCACAACCTTCTTCTTTGCAACACCAACCTGCATATAGGTTCCGCTAAACCCTTTATATATCCACCAATCATATCCATAGGCAGATGGTTCAATTCTTTCTGGCTTGCCATAATCTTCTACAATGGCTTTGCTGTCTTTGCCGATATAGACAGATAACCCTTCCTGAGGACGGGTCGTATCCTCCACTCTATTTCCATCATCCATAAAATAGTCGATCTTAGGAGGAGTGGCAGAATTCTGATCTTTCAATGGTTCATGATCATCCTCATGAGTAGAATGTGAAAAAATCATGAACAAAAAAATAATCGTCGTCATAATACAAACACGAACAAAAGTACGCAGCCTTGACCCTCCTTTCTCGAAAAACAGTTTCTCTTTACTCTATCCCGAATTTAGCAGAAAGGAAAAATCCCACTAAATGAAGTTTTACTTTATTGTTATAGATATAATGATTCCATTCTAACATTGTTTTCTTCTCAATGAAAATGAATATAGCTAGATTGAAGGCATTTCTACACTTTATTTTTTTCTTTAAAATAGAAAATGAAACCGTCTAAAAATTGTCACCTTTTCCCTAATCTTTTCCTACGGTTAAACGCATAAGATTGCAAGTTCATGTTATTTCGACTATTATATAAGAGGAATAATTGATTTTATGATGCTAAAGGTAAATTGATGAGGCAGTTGGAACAAAAAGGAGGGACATATCTTGAAATTTGAAAATACTAGTATTGAAACATTACATATGGACTTAGATCGTTTAGATGAAGTAATGGAAGAAAACTCTATGGTACGAGCTGGACAATGGGATTATGAACGTGTCACGTATGACCACAAATTTCAAATTCGTGAAGGTACATACTATTTACGTGTTCAGGGCTATGCAACACAGGGAGATGTTGGAGCACACGATGCTTTCATTCAACTTATGACCCCGATTCTTGGTAAGCATTATTATCCACATGGTGTTGAATATGGAGAAGATGAATACTTCCCAGAACATCTTGTGAAACAATGCCAACAAATGCTTGAAAAGATCTATAAAGAACTATCCGTGTTTGCTGATTAATTTGTTTAAAAAGAACATGAGGCCGATGCCCTCATGTTCTTTTTTAAGGTTAAGGAAACGATAAAATTGTCGCTTGTGGATGACTGTTTACGTTGCGGTTGGTGTCTAGCTCCAGGCGCCATCGGCGTTGCGACGTACAGGAAGTACTAGTGCAGACGAAGCGACAGGACGTCGCGTTTGAGTCTGCCGCCAGGACGGCGCGAATTTAGCCGATGTTCTACTTTAACCTGAGCCAATGAAAGGCAAAGAACGCCTTTCTTTGTCTCAGAACATTTGCTTGTCGAAGGTAGCGGGCGCCTTGCGCTTTTCTTGTTTGTCGAGCTCTCAATTAGTCAATAATAATCCTCAACCCATCATTAAAAAGGTCCTCAACTGTTTGTCCAGCGGAAAAATATTCATTTATGCTTGCCGCCAGCAGAGGATGTGCCTTCCGAAATTGTTCGAAATGAAAATCATGCATCTCTTTTTGAGTAGTGGTCGTTTGTTCTTCGATCACATGACCAAAAGTATAGCGAGTCGCGGTCAAAACAATCAAACGGGACTGACGAAGACCTAGACCCGCCTCCACAAGAGTTTTAATCGCTTGTTCAGATAGGTTCGCCATCGTCAACGAGAGATGCGCCCCTGCCACTACACGCCCTCCATCAGTATATGAAAGCAAGGCTCTCCGTAAACGGTTAAATAGAAGGATTAACCAATCTTGCCAGGACTCATCCATCTTCCGTATATGTATATTGGAAAACTCAATTTGTAAAATAGCCTCAGCCATTTCGTTAACCAGGGTGTTTTTATTTTTAAAATGCCAGTATAAAGCTGGTGCCTGTACATCCAGTCTTTTTGCTAATTTTCTTAGCGTGACCCCTTCAAGCCCACTTTCATTGAGAAGCTCCAATGCCTCTTTTATAATTTGTTGTTTTTTTAGTGCCATGGCACGTCCCTTTCATTCCACTGTATTTACTCTTGACATTATATCATAAGTGGCGTATACATTTACTTAACACCGTTAAATTTAACGGTGTTAAGTAAATCATTTTAGGAGGTTTTATCATGAAAGCAGCCGTATTACACAAAATCGGAGACATTCCACAATACGAGGATTTTGCAGATCCATCTCTAGGTAAGGATGATATTTTGATTCATGTGAAAGCAGTCCCACTTGAAAATGTCGATCGGATGATCGCAAAAGGTGAACATTTTGCGAGTCGTCAATTTCTTTCTGAATTACCAGCAATTGCAGGGTTAAGAGGGGTAGGAGAGCGTTCAGATGGTAAACTGGTTGGGTTTTCAAGCGCAAAGGCTCCATATGGCGCCATGGCTGAAAAAACCGTTGTCCCAAAAGAATCTACGATTCTGATTCCTGATGGGATAAATGCTGAGACAGCAGCCGCACTTCCATCTTCGGCATTGACATCTCTTTTACCACTTAAATGGGGCGTAAATATGGAGCCTGGAAAGACTGTACTTATAAATGGTGCAACCGGCGTTTCAGGTAAGCTTGCTGTCCAGATTGCCAAGCTACTTGGTGCAGGACATGTCATTGGCACTGGTCGTAATGAAGAATCATTAAAACGAATCAAGGAACTTGGAGCAGATACTGTACTAGATCTTAAACAGTCTAAAGAAGATTTAAATACATCCTTCAAGAAGGTGATAAATGAGGGTGTAGACATCATTTTGGATTTTTTATGGGGCGATCCGACTGAAGCACTCATAGAAGCGTTAGTTCCTCAAGAAATAAGTCTTAACGGACAACGAACTCAACTTGTTCAAATAGGAGAAAAAGCTGGATCAAAACTTACACTTTCCGCAGATGCTTTAAGAACCTCAGGGCTTATAATATCCGGTGGAGCTTTGGGTATAACACCAGAATCATTAAGCGAGGGCTCTAATTTGGTGTGGAATTGGATAAAAGAGGATAAGCTTTTTATGGACATGGAGATCATCCCACTTCAAGATATCGAGAACGTTTGGGAACGTTCAGATTTTCAAGGCAAAAGGATCGTCATTGTCCCTTAGATTCTTTATAAGCACAGTTAATAAGTGTGAAAATTCCCCACTGCCACGGGAGGCGTTTTATTAATTTTCAATTTTTATAATAAATCTCCGCTTTCATACAGTTATGGTTTGTTTATTACGATCACTTCCATATATAATAGTAAACAGATAAGAGTATGGAAGGGGAGCTATTTTGTCTAAAATTTCGAAAAAAACGTATATTATTGCTTTTATACTTTTGATCGTTGTTGCAATATTATTTTACTTTATCTTACCTATATCTGTCCCGCTGATCTTAGCGTTGTTTACGGCCCTTCTCTTAGAACCGGTCGTTGCTTTTCTACAGACAAAAGTGAAGTTAAATCGCCAATTTTCTATTATTATTGTTTTTGCTATTTTTACCTTGGTCCTCGCTTTAACAATCTTTTTTATTTCTACAAAAGTTGTAGCCGAAGGGATTAAATTTATAGAGGATGCACCAGGTTATATTAACAACATAACAACTATTTGGCATGAATATGAAGAAAATTTAAGGCATGCTGCACAGGACTTTCCCGATGAAGTCGTTAAAGCATTTACAGAAGAAATTAATAATGCTTTTGAGACGTTAATTATTGGTCTTAAGCAATATGTAAACATTGAGAAAATCAGTGCTTTCCTATCCTATATCCCAAACTATTTGGTTAGTTTTATTGTATATCTTATCGCTTTGTTTTTATTTATGATTGATTTACCACGTTTAAAAACAGGCATTTATAAGTATATGACGGATAAAACCGCTGAGAAGTTTAAATTTATGACAACACGCCTTTCTTCTGTCATTATTGGCTTTTTTAAAGCACAATTTCTCGTTTCACTCATTATCTTTGCAGCAACCCTCTTAGGACTTTTAATTATCCAACCTAAGATAGCGCTGATGATGGCGATCATTATTTGGATTATTGACTTAATCCCTATCATTGGTTCAATCATTGTGATGGCACCATGGGCCTTATACCATCTTTTGGTTGGGGATACAGTACTGGGTACAAAATTGGCCATTTTGGGGGTAGTATTACTTGTCATACGGAGAACTGTTGAACCAAAAGTTATGGGGCAACATCTTGGCCTGTCGCCACTTGCTACATTAATATCCATGTATCTGGGATTGAAGTTATTTGGAATATGGGGATTTATTATCGGTCCAGCTAGCTTAATCATATTCAAATCAGCAAAAGAAGCTGGAATTATTAAATTGAATTATAAAATATAAAATGCATTAAAAAATAATAACATATTCTGATGGAGTACTTATGTTATCAATTGAAAGAGCCTGTTTGAAGTATACCTTACAAGCAGGCTCTCTTTAAAAAGTATTTTATTATCTATACCAAGATGCTTGCTGATTATACATTTGTGAATACACTCCAGTATAGTTCATTAATTCATTATGCTCCCCGTGCTCAACAATTCTTCCATTCTCTAATACATATATACAATCGACGTTCTTCGTCCAGCCTAATCTGTGTGAAATAAATATTGCTGTTTTATTTTGACAAACTTCGATTAATTTATTAAATATCTTCACTTCGGAACTTGGGTCAATGGCCGATGTCATTTCATCAAAGATAATCAACTCTGCATCGTGATAGAGTGCTCTAGCGATCGCCAGTTTTTGCCATTGTCCTCCCGATAATTGCCTTCCTCCCTCCATTACTTGTCCCACAACGACGTCTAATCCGCCTAGTTCGTGATACAAATCCATTAATTCACATATTTTTAATGTTTCTATGATTTTTTGATCGTTATGATGTTCACTCATATTTCCCAAAGTGATATTTTCCCTTAATGTTAATTCAAATCTTATAAAACTTTGAAAGACAATAGATATATCGCCAGATAATTCTGGTTGACCATTCCACTGTATTTCACCCGATGTAGGTTTATATTGGTCTAAAATTAATTTTATAAGGGTAGATTTGCCAGCACCATTCTCTCCAACTAATGCAATCTTTTCTCCCTTTGTAATCCTCATATTAATATCCGAAAGTATATATCTTTCGGAATTCGAATACTTGAAGTATAATTTTGAGATTACAATTGGGGCCACTGGATCAGAAATTTCGGTTTTTGATCTGTTATCATGTGTTTTCTTTAATCCCTCTCCCCATTTTAAAACTTCATGCAGATCAGACAATTTGTAACTACTCATATATAATCGGCTGAGTGGTATGGATAAACTCATGACTTGTCCCCCAACTGATAACAATGCTAAGAATAAAACGGAAATTCCTCCGATCGTTACACTATCAGATCCATTCATTTTGTTAAGTAAATAGACCAATACAATAAAAATGGCGGTAGTCTGGATGATCGCAAGAAACATACCTATTTTTATTTCATATTTTCTGGCTCCATAACTTTGATTATATTGCCTTAATGTAACCTTCCCCCATAAGTCAAGGAAAAAATGAAATGCGTTATATACTTTTAATTCCCTAAGAACATTTGCATCCAAAAGTGAGTTGGAAAAATATTCACTCATTCTGCCATCAAAGGTGACCTCTTTTCCGACCTTTCTAACTTTTACCTCTACCATCATTCGAATAACTAAATTACTTATGATCAACAGTGAAACAATAAGTGTTATAAGAAAGTATCCATTCGTTGCGGCAAGCCATACTACACTGATTAAGGAAGATACCGTACCCACTGTAGCAACTAAAAAGCCGGTTATTCCGTCCATATCTTCACCAACTACGTTCTTTGCGCGTTGTAAGGTATTTCCAAATTCTTTATCATCAAATTTCTTGAAATCAATTTTACTCGCCACGTTCGCAATTTCTGATTGGAACGAATAGGTGATATTGGCATTCATTTTAGACTTCAAGATGTTCGTTACACTACTGGAGAATGATTGAAGAGCATAGATCGAGACATATACTAATATTGGAAACATCGCTAAGTGAAGTAAGTCTTTCCAATCTGTAGTTCCTGAATGATCTGGAATTAAATTAATCAAATTTTTCTGTGCTGAGAAGGTATAAAAGGTTAATAACCCACTTAGTAATGGAATAATAAAGGTTAGGAAGGAAATAACAGGCGTTTCCTTAAAAATTTTCAATAGGAGTTGGAAAATATTGGCTAGCTTTGAATTCAATATTTATACCTCCTCATTTTTTGATGAGTATAATGTGGATTGCTGTCTAAACATTTCTTCATACTTTCCTTTAGCATTCATGAGCTCCTTATGGGATCCTCTCTCCACAATCTCCCCATTTTCAAACATAAATATTTCGTCTACGAATTTTGTAATATAAAGCCGATGAGTAACTATAATCGAAGTTTGCTGTTCACCTAAATTTACAAATATATCAAAAGCTTTCTTTTCGGAATTAGGGTCTAAGGATGCCGTCGGTTCGTCAAAAATTGTGAGGGAACTTTCTTTAAGATAGGCCCGTCCTATCGCCAGTCTCTGCCATTGCCCTCCAGATAAATCCAAACCGCCAAATTGAGGACCTAAGAAAGTATCCAGTCCTTCAGAAAAGCTGTCTGCATCAGCCTTTTTTAAAGCCTGTATTAAAGCCGAGTCATTATTTATCATCGAAATATTGCCTATCGCTACATTTTCACGAATTGGTCTAAGCAATTTTATAAAATCCTGGAATATGACTCTGCTTTCATTCGCAACATTGTGTATTTGCACTTGGCCATTTTCATTGGACCACTTGATTATGCCAGAAGTAGGCCTGTACAAACCTAGGATCATTTTGACAAGTGTCGTTTTCCCTGACCCATTTTCCCCAACAAAAGCCACACTGCTTCCGGGCTTAATCGTAAAATTAATATTTTTTAACGTATCATGCTGATTGGTCGGATATTTAAATATCAATTGATCTGCGATAATCCCCAGTCCTTTAGACTGAAGGACAGAAGCTTCATCCGGAATTGCTTCTTCTTCCATTTTCAAATAGGAGGAATAATCAGTAAAACGCATATGACTAGCTTGCAGACCTGAATATGAACCTATGAATGAAGGAAAGATGACATACAACTGATTAACCACTTGAAACAACATCACAAAAGCTCCTGCAGTCTGTCCATTACGACCTAGCACCACTACTAACAACAAGATAGAAATCCCTCTTAGTAAGGCGGTTACAATATCTTTGGAAAAATTAATCGTTTCAGATAAAATCAGCTTTTTTTGTGTTTGTTTAAAATTATTAAAGAATATAAGTCTCATTTTCTCGCTTAAGTATTTATACATCTTATATACTCTAATTTCCTGTACCGATTTTCGATCCACCAGCAGATCAACGATATAGTCAAAAACCCTAATCGATGATGTTTGCCCACGCGCAGTATCCTCTGCCTTTTTAGAGACCCATTTACTTATTTTCATCTGTAAAAGGAGCACAACCGCGATAATAATCGCTAAATAATAAAATCCCCAAATCATTAATACCACGAAAATTCCGATCAGTGAGATTAAATTAGTTATTAAACCAACCCATTGATCCAAAGTTCCTGTCAAAGAGAACCTTTTTGCCTTCTCTCTCATGGTTTTAACGAAGGGGTTTTCAATATCCTTCAAAGATAATGCAGATGTCTTATTAAGAATTTTATTTTCTATTTCATATAAATCGGTTACCCTTAGATTCGTTGTAGATATAGCCTTTAATGAATGCGTCACACCACCAGCATATAAAATGAGATTTAGTAAAGCGATTAAGTATAGGGCATCAGTAAAATTAAAAGTATTTTGAGTCGTGCCTTGGATAACGTCCACAACATATTTTGTCACGAACAACTCCGCAAATAAAATAGGAATAGACAATAGACTTGTTAGTAAATAGATCATTAAATTTCTCTTGTTACTTGAGTAAAATAGCCTTACAGCATAGATAAAGTTAGCCAAAACGTAGTATCCTCCTCCTATGATTAGCCTTCCACCTCTGAATTCGTTTAAAGAGGATGTTCAAAAACTCCGGTAAAAATGACGCTGCGAGATAAAGGAACTTCGACTAGTTACCGACACGTCCTGTGTCGAACGTCGAAGTCACCACATCCTGTGGAAGCTCGTGGGCTTGTTTCTCCGCTGCTCATGTATCTAAATGCATACATTCCGCTGCTCGGAACTTCGCCGCCTCGAACTTTCGACGTACAGGATGTACTAGTGTCGGTGTTGCTGACAGGACGTCAGCGCCTTTAGCCGACTTGGCCCTTTTTATCCTCCTTTTTGAACACGCACTTAAAGAAATAAAACAACTTCTCAGGATCTGATCTAAGAAAGCAAAATCATTGACACCCGTCTATCTATCTTTATTAACTTACCAGTCTTCTATTATCAATCTATCGATCCCCCCTAATATAATGTATAGCCCTGAAATAACAACGCTTTCATTTATACCATAAAACAACCTTCCCCAGCAAGGGATTTTGTAAATTAATTTATAAAGTTTATGAATTGTTTTTGCTCATTGTTACAATTACGGAGGTTGGAAACAGACAATGTGGGAAAGAAATCCACTATAAATAGAACAACCTCCTGTATATATTGCATGAAAATAAACATGACAAGAATATACAGGAGATTGTTTTATAGGTAATGATCGTAAATTCTATATGGGTCAGTTCAACAAATACAGCCGCTTATCCTATTCATTGTTTGAATAAAGTTCCAGAATTATAGTTTCTGTATTTCATACAAGCTATGAAAGATCCCTTGCCTCTCCAGTAATTCTGGTACGCCTCCAGACTCTTTAATTGTTCCATCTTCAATCACGATGATCTTATCCGCATGTTTTATCGTTGATAGCCGATGAGCAATGACAATCATCGTTTTATGACCTTTGAAACGTATGAGTATCTCACCTAATTCTTGTTCGGTCATCGCATCAAGAGCTGAGGTAAATTCATCAAGCAACATAATTTTCGAATCATGCATAAAGGATCTTGCCAAATTAATCCGTTGAATTTCCCCTCCTGAGAAGTTCGTACCGTTATTTTCTACGATTGTTTCATATTGGTTGGGTAAACTGCTAATAAACGAATCCACTTTTGTCTCTCTGGTTATTTGATTGAATTTTTCCCAATGTTGAGGAGTCATCTGTTCTTTCGTTAAGGGATAAATAATATTTTCAAGTATCGACTTATTCCAGAGTACATTGCTTTGCGGGGTATAACTCATAAATTCTCGCAACTGTTTTATATCAAATTCATTAATAGGATCATTATTAAGCAAAATTTGCCCCTTTTGCGGTTTAAGATGTCGATGAAGTAATTCAAACAATGTAGATTTTCCCGACCCACTAAGACCTACGAGGCCAACAAAGCTTCCAGGTTCAACCTCAAGGTTTATGCCCTTAAGTCCAGCCAATTCATTATTCTCATAATGAAAGTGAATATTTTTTAACTTTATCGTTGGAATCGTCTCAAAAACTAGATCTTTTTTGCCATTATGAAACGTTTCCATCAAAAGCAGATCATTTATATTTTTCGCAATCACTTTCATTCGCTCTATATCAATGTTAGTCGTAAATAATGTTTTGAAAATCGCGTATAATCTTGGAAGAATGACGATAAAGGCAAGTAAAGTGCCAACCGTAATTTGACTTTTGAAAATTAAATAGAGACTATAACTGTATATTACGCCCGTTATAACAGAAATAATGATCTCGGCCATCAGGTTTACAAATGTACTATGGAATACTTGGGATTTAGTATTAATTTGGGTGAGATCCTCATTCCATTTAGCCCATACCTTACTTTCAGCTTCTTGCCCATTATGAATATGCACAGCTTTTATATTTGTAAAAAAATCGTTCAAATAATTTACACCACGATCTAATACCGAAAAATATACCTTATCAAGTCGATGTGTTTTTTTCTTGAATTTCTTCATCAGGATCATTAAAAGCGGAAAAGAAATAAGTGAAACAAATGTTAATTCAACACTCATGGAAAACATGATTCCCACTGTGATAACTAGAAGAATAATATTGGAAATAAAAGCCATGAAGGTATCGACAATAAATACATTGCATAACTGTCCAATTTGTGAAGTTAAGCGATTGATGATTTCTCCTTTTCCGATCTTATCAATTTTAGACAACCCTACATTTAATAGATGTTCAAACACGTTAACCCGAAGTTCTTTGGCCAGCTTATTCCCTAGCTTATTGTTAAAATAGGAAGTAATTCCGTTAAATACCGCAAATAAAATTGGAACAAGAACAATCGTGATAACAAGAACAATCGCTTGTTTCATATCGCGACTAGGCAATACTTGATCAAATAGCTTTTGAAAAGCCAGCGGTTGAACAATGGAGATCAATGAGGCGATTAAATTAAATAGTAAAATCAGCAGCAGCATCGTTTTACTATTTCTTAATACAGCCAAAATAATTTGTTTAGTTGACACTAAAATAGTCCTCCTTATTGTTTTACCACTCCTGTAGGAAGAGGATATGGTCAATTTTTTCAAGACTACACATAGTAGAAGACTATGACTATTATCGTTAAATGATAGCCATAGCCTTTCTACTGTGATCAATTATTAATTCCATTCTTTCAATCGAGCCATTACTTTTTTCATGAACTGCATAAGTTTTCCTTCTGATTCTCGCTGTTTCTGCCACTCATTATAACTGGCAATCGTAATCAGTAACAAACCAACAATTAATAGATAACCCCACCATGGCATATTGCCCCAATAAGGTCTTGTTTGATAAATAACATTAAACAACAATGTCCCTAGCCCGACGAAGAAATAAGATTTGATTTGAAACTTCATACCTAATAAGAAAGCTGCTAACGAGAGTGTACCAATAATAAGTGCATCCCAAATCGTACCGCTCTGAATCGCATCATAAATGAGATAAACCGTAATGACTACAAGAATAACAGTTTGGATATGATTCATAACTTGTTTTTTATCTTTCCATGTTCGTGTGGCCAGTAAAATAGACAAAATTAGAATTGGCAATGCCCGTAACTCGGCATGTAGCAGCGGCGTAACAAGATCCAGATATTCTGATAATACTAGATAGTAAGCAGGTAAAATTGAAATACCAGATAAGGTAATATAAATCTTTTTCTCTATCCCTTTTTGGAGACGATTGATTTGTAAAAATAACCAACATGCGATCATTAGAAACGGAATGACCCGCAGCCAAACATTATCTACTGCTAATGAAAGACTAAACTCAAAGACTACATAGAAGAGGGCACCAACCGTATACCAATCTACTTCTGTCACCTTATTCTCCAATTCCGTATAGAGGCTTGTAAACAAGTATCTCCCAACCCCTATTAATAGGATGAAGAAAATCACACTCACAACCATCAAATGATCTGTTTCTGTGATCCATTCTTGCTGAATCCACATTATAATCGAAGCAATCACTGGGACTAAGCTGAAAATTAACCATTTCCGAACATGTAGTAAATATAAACTTAACACCATCCAACCGATAAGAATGATGATTTCAACTACCGTTTCAATCGATAGGGTAGTAACGGCTATAAGCAGATTTACATGAATGAATGGGATCATATACCATTCCATTCTTTTTTTCCAAACAGATGGGACAAACCACCATACACCAAAGAACAGGATACTTGCTATGATCGCTGCATACTCGATGGGTAACTGAGAGGTTAGATTGTAATAGAAAATATGCATCATGATCAACCACGGGATCATTGACATGGCCGCATATAAAAACAGCTTAATCTGCCATTCTTTTTTCTTCATGAAAGTACTGTATAGATAAATAGTAAGGGTAATAAACATAATAGTTGGATGGATCGAATGTTGAACGAACGAATCGATACAAAGAAACAGCATTACCCCCATCAACGTAATATGGGCGAGCCAAAAGAAATATGGTTTTAACTCCTTACTATACTTTCCTCCATACCAGTCGACTACTAACAAGAGAACAGGGGCAAACATAATATACCAAGCATAGCCTTCCATCGAATCGATTGGCAAAAAGCTAAACAAGGACAGATAGAAACACAATGTGATAACAGATACCAGGCTCCATAGCAGCTGCACCTTAGAGCGTTGTACCAACCAAAACGCCAATGCGATCCCCATTAAAAAGATCAACGATCGAACCAAATGTCCATTGTTATAGTAATAAACTATCGCTTGCAAAACAGCGATATAATAACCGACTTGGCCAACGTAGAAGGCCGCCTGCGCTAAGCCAGGCCTCTTTGTACGATCCCAAATCTTGTATACTACTAATAAAAGAATAGAAGATACAGCAATATGAAAGGGAATATCCAATCGCTCTTGATAAGCTGGAATCCACTCCACTAACTCAGGATAAATCACAAAAAGAGCTAGAATCCAACTAATCGCATGGAGCCATTCTGCCATTTGCTTCTCTACTACCTTTGCAGAAGTCGATACAAGCAGGCAAAGGACTCCTAATAAAACCAGCATTATTGCTAATTCGATAAATTCCTCTAACAGTAATCCATATAACAAGGTAAATAACATAACTCCTGCACTAACATAATACGTACTTGTCCCAATTGCTTGAATATATTTCCATTGTCTCCTGAAACCAATTATAAAAAACAGCAGCGCTGCATAGATAAACAGAAAAAAAGACCAACTTATAATAAAATAAGGCTCAATTACTACATTCCATAGCTGTATACCAACACTAACAAGAAAGACTGGAGCCAGCCAGCGGAATACCTGCCTATTCGTGATATTGGAGAGATAAATATAGGTTCCGGCTATGACGAAATAAGCCAGCAGCATAGTCCATGAGTCTGATCCTGCCCTTATCATCAGACCTTGAAGACTGATATAGATAAAAGCAAAAAAAGAAATAACACCTGCTGTATAGTGGAATACCTTCTCTACAAATATATTCTTTCTCATTATATAGGCAAAGGCTAAATATCCAGCACCTAATAAAGCATAAACAAAAAGATCAATAGACTGAAGCCAAGAAGATTCCGTGAATTGAAACACACCATAGGCAAACAAGGCAATAAAAACAAACTGGTAGGCCTTTGTATTATAGACAAATACCATGGCCATATAAAGAACAGCTGTCAATAAAACATTAAAGCTATAAAATAGTTCCTGTTCAAAGATCACCAGCATTAGTAATGTAGAAATAATCAAGTTCAATTGCGCATAAGCTGGTAATTCTTTTAAAAACAATAAGATTTTTGATTGCTTTTGCCGGTGAAAGCGGTGATAGACATATAATAAACCGGCATTATAGATCATAATGAATAAATAAAAAAGATCTCTCGGCATTTGAATGGCCGCAAATAGAAAGCCAACAAAGAAGGATAAGAATAGAAAGAAAATCCAGACAAATAATCTAGATTGATTGGCCATTGCATTTCTCATATATAATGGGAGCGGAATCAATGTACACATAATCCCCAAGATATACCTGCCCTCGCCATCAATCATTAAATAGGAACCTAACAAACCGAAATAACCAATCGCTAATATCCCGATGGGGAGCAATAAGCTTCCTAACGTAAGAAAGGCAAAAGCGGTTTTATCGATTTTTAAGAATTTCTCAGAAATGATACTTAATCCAAGGAAGAATAAAGAAACGCCCAGTAACGTAAGAACTTTCATCAGAGCTCCCATTTGATCCCATGACGATGTCGCAACCACTAACCCACTGATTAATAAGAACACAACACCTATACTCAATAGCCAAGTGATATTTCGTTCCCGAATTTGTTCACTCGACTTCTCAGGTTTTAACTGC
Source organism: Bacillus sp. J14TS2 (assembly GCF_018333015.1). Lineage (NCBI taxonomy): Bacteria > Bacillati > Bacillota > Bacilli > Caryophanales > Bacillaceae > Bacillus > Bacillus sp. J14TS2. The sequence goes on from NZ_BORE01000022.1 coordinate 57,912, forward strand.
TTTTCTTTCGTCTTTTCAACAGATTTTTGTGTTGAAGGAATGTCCTCTTTTGTTGTTACAGTAGCTGACTCTATTAATTCCTTGGATGAATCAGCTGCCTGTGATTCCTTGATAACACTCGGTTCCTCTTGCAATTGAGCAAGTTCTTTTAGCCGCTGCATACGGTACTGCTGATAGGTCTGCATAAAGTGATGAAACTCTTTTTCAGTGATAAAGCCCTGTTGGTACAATTTTCCTATTTCCTCATTTACAATATTTTCTTTCGTTGACCGCGAAATCTCATCCATCTCTTTCCCCCTTTTTTAACTTGATAATGCCATCAAACTGGCAAATAAAGCAATTTAAAAATTAAATAAAAGTCACTTATGCCAATGGATAGCAGGTTTATCTAACTATATCACTTTATTTCAGTCTCTGTAAGTTGAATATTGATTGCTTTTACGGCCTAATAATGCTGGCACTTCTCCAATTTCTTTCTTGCACATAGGTAATGCAATATCACAGTTAACGACATCTTCGAATGGATAAATAGTATCTAAATAGGTAGATAATCCTTGCTTATGAATAATACTAGTAAGTTTATCAAGTCCCCTTAAAGCACCTGCTTGCTCCTCTAAAGATAAATAATCATTCGTCACAGCTTTACAAAAATCATCTTCATCAATGATAACAAAGTCTTTACCATTCGGATTAACTAGAACATCATATTCCAGATCCACATTAAAAATGTTATTTTTATTTTTAAAGCATGGCGTACTTATATCGCAGTTAAAACTCCACGTAATTGGTCCCTCTTCTGGTAGTAAATGTCCATTCAAATCAAAAGAACAATTAATTTCAAACCATTCATTGAAAAAGGAATAACTTCTAAAAAGAGTATGATTTGAATTTTTAACATCAAACACAATTACTTCATGATTGAATAACTTAATATTTGACTCATGGACCTCAAAAACTCTTACCTCACTTGGAAGATGGAGGTTGAAAAAATTAACTTTATTCATTTAGTAGAATCCTCCTTAATCTTTATTTTATTTCTTCATGCTTTGTTAAAATGAGCGTTGATATTCCTTAGTGAGGAAATTTAAGAAGCTATTTGATAAGTCACCCCTTTATAACAACGCTTTCATTTATAACATAAAACTATATATCTCAGCAAGAGGGCTTTGTTATTTAATTCCCCAAGTATTTGGTTCAAGGGGCACTTCGCATATTGATGAAAGCTCCTCTTCCGCCCCTCCTAAGAAACATACTTTATTTTGAGCGAGAAATATTTAAAAATAAAAGTATTGCTACCTGGATAGGAAAGAATCAAAATAGCTATCAAATCATAGATCTTCGGTTGCTTATTATCATGAACACTACTATTCTATTGGATTTAACGAAGTACTTCCTTTTTAAAGGACAGATGTCCATTGGTATATTTGTCATTTTGTATCAATTTAGTAATCAGCTTGTGTCTACCTTCCAAAATCTGTTTAACATGTCCATGGACTTTTCTAGTAAAACGCCAAGTCTTGATCGTGTGCGCAGTGTGATGGATGGACCAACATGGGAAAATGGAACAAAAAAAATGGACGAAAAGATAGCAACACTCCAATTAAATAATGTTTGTTTTAAATATAACAAGGAGACCGAGAACATTCTACAAGAATTGAGCATGGATATACCCATTGGAAAAAAAGTAGCCATTCTTGGGACTAGTGGCAGTGGAAAGTCTACTATTGCACAACTCCTTATTCGTTTGCATGAGCCATCAACGGGATTAATCAAGGTAAATGGCCATTCACTTTATGATATTGATCGTTCAGATTGGGCAAGCCGAATCGCTATTGTTCTTCAAGAGCCTTACCTATACCCTGATACAGTACAAAACAACATCTTGATGGGGATGGAAAATGTCAGTAAGGACGAATTGGTTCATGTTTGTCAAATTGCCTCTATTCATGACTATGTCCTTTCGTTACCGAATGGATATGAGACGATCATTGGTGAAAGGGGAATTACTTTATCTGGTGGACAAAGACAAAGAATTGCATAGCTAGAGCATTAATACGAAAGCCGGAAATTTTAATTTTGGATGAGGCTACGTCGGCACTTGACCTGATAACAGAGAGAGAAATACAAAGCAATATCGATCAATTTCGGAAAAGGCAATCAAGGATTCTGATTGTATTTTTGTATTAAATCAAGGTTTAGTAGTGGAAAAAGGAAAACATGATGAGCTAGTAGATAAAAAAGGCTTCTATTATAAATTGATTAATTCCGAAGAAGATATTCCGGTTAAAATTAGCACATAATACATAATTGATTTGTATTTATATAATTCATTATTTTTTAATACTACTTAGATAAGTGCCTTTAATAGCCCAGTGGAAAAGCTTAGAAATGATGATGCGGATTCTTTGCCATCACCATTAAAGACACTTCTAATGGGACCTTTAGCTCAAAATATTGTCACAAGCAGCTTAACAACCAAGTAGAGCTCATCTCTACATTTGCAACTTAAAATTAAAATGGTCCTCACTCGGTTATTTTGCGAGGATCACTTTAATTGATTTGCAAATACCACATTATAAAATCTTTAGCAACCTGGAGTAATTCTCAATTATTTGAGGAAGATGAAAACATGATTACGGCCAGTGGAATTTACCACCTACTGCCATCTTCTGTACTACCCGATTAAATTTTACTATTCTTTGACTTCCCATTTACCATACAAAACTCTACATCACCGTCAAAGGCTGGGCGGATACTTTTTACCGACCGTTCCAAAGGCATCCTTGACACTGAGTTTTCTGAAGATTGTCGTCAAAAAAGCAATCACTTAGTGCATGAAGGCTTTAAACTTCCTGTAGTTGCGCAAAAAGCAGTAATTTTTGGAGTGACTCCGTCGTGAGTTTTTTCGTATAGAAATCTAATTTCAATGTTTGATTACTTCCATCTAAATAGAGGGCAACCTTGATTCTATTAGTATTTCTCAGCTGCACGCCCTCTAAATGGGTTGAATCCAGATCTATTTCAAAGGCTCTTACTCGATTTAGTATCACAAATTCATGCCAAAACATATTATACGAAACTTGTGTTGCCATTAAAATCATCGATTCAAGCAGCTTGACCGCTAAATTTAGCGAATCATAAGTGGGCAAAGGTTCCTCAAAACAAAAACAGGCGTAAAACCGCATCTCCGTCTTGTATTTATGGAAGAAGGTAGTCCCTATCTAGAAAAGGCCGTTATAACAAAGGCAATTGAAAATGACCGTGATCAGCTTGAAGTCATAGTAGGTGAAAAGAATGCATGTATGTGTTCGACCGTGTTCACTTTTTCCTTTCAAGGTTAAGGAAAACGCTGTTATACAGGAGGTTTACAACTTTAAACTACCCGAAAACTTTTACTGAACTAATTATCAACATCCTTACTCATCAATAAATGAAACAATTAGTGGTACTTCATAAACGACTGAAGATGGTATCGAATCGACAAGAATCGAGTGTTATAAATATAACATTATAGTCTAGAAAGTTATTTTTCACTACTTCCACTCCCTTATAGAAACTTATTAAGTAAATTATTTTCTAAGTATCGCGCTACTCCATCTTCATTATTACTAGCTATGTGCTCATCCGCAAAATTAAGTATTTCTCTATGAGCATTTTTTACCGCAATCGTTCGACCTGCCACTTTAAACATTGTTAAGTCGTTAAGATGGTCACCGAAGACTACTACATTTTGTAACGGAATATCCATATATTTTGCTAATACTTTAATCATTTTTCCTTTATCAGCATTATGGTTAGATAATTCTAATGAAAAAAAACCTTTTAAATAGATATCTTCTGCAAATTTAATAGATAGAAGGTTTTCATATTTCTTTTCACAAATTTTCTTTAGTTTTCTTAATTGGGATTCTTTTTCTATAAAATTCAATGTAATTATTTCGTCTGGTAATTCTATTTTATTAACAAAACGTAATCGTTTATCTTTTTGCTTTTTTCGTTGCATGATAAAATTTTTTTGTCCTTTATTTTCAGGTAATACATATTTTAGAACTTCTTCATCTTTTTCTTGTCCAAATACGAAAGGAACTATACCTATTTTTTTGGCGTCTTCTAATACTTCAATACATAGAGATTTTTGAAGTGAATTAGCTACCAACTTTTCACCAGTCATACAGTCGATAATATAGGCACCATTAAATACAATACATGGTACGTTAAAATTTATTTTATTCATGATTTTTCTTGCCATATAGTAACTTCTAGCAGTACAAAAAGTAATGTAGTACCCAGCATTGATTAATTTGTTTATAGTCATAGTTGTGTACTCTGATACGGTTACATTAGAGTGGAATAACGTTCCATCAAGGTCAGTGACAAAAAGATTTTCTTGTTTCATAATATTCCTCCAGACTTATTGAAGTACTTAACAATAGAATTGAATTGGAGATCTAAAAAATCACCTTCAATACATACCCATGGTAAGGAGATTAATTTATTAAACAGGTTACGATTAAAATCTTTTGTAGATTGATTTTTAAAATATAATGAAAATGCAGGATCGGGTATTAACATATTGTCATTTAAGACCTTTAGCCGTTCTTAAATATTAATTGATTTAAATTTTGATTTTTGATTTAAAACTAATTTAGGGACAACTATGCCGGCTAAAGGGGCTTGTTTCTTTATGTTTGAACCTAATATGTCACAAAATTCCATGGGGGCAAATCCTATCTTATCGTCTTTATTTAATCTATTAATATGATTGAATGATAATATATCAAGATTAGTATAGTATATCCTGCTTTATTTTCTCTTTTTCCAAGGAAAAAAAGAGACAAAAAGCAAAATTCATCTTTTTCTTTATAAACAACTAATAGGATTAGACAATAAGTCTTTTCTTTTTCACGTATTCAATCTCGCCTTTTAAAAAAATAAATTCCTAGGTGTCCTTTTCCCCTCTCCCACTCTATATAAAGGGTGAAGGGGGTGAGAACATGGCACAGGAAATTTTGAATGCTTCGAAATTAAAGCTTCTATTTGATTATGGAGTGGATGAAGAGAATAAACCTGTCTTTAAAATGAAGACGTTTAATCGCATTCGTCCTCACGCTTCTGCTGATCAGCTTTATGAAGCCGCTGAAGCGATCGGCTCTTTATCCGCCCAGCCACTTTGGCAGGTCGAACGGAATGATACGTACCAAATTGGTGATTAAGATTTTCTTTTTAAGCCAATTAGAAAGTGAGGTGAGAATATGAAGGTTTTAGAATTGAATTTCCTATCAGCGGAAGGGAAAAACGTCCGTGTATCGATTGATAATCCAATCGAACCGATCGATGCGGAAGAAGTTAAGACAGCCGTAAACACGATCATCGAGGCCGATGTTTTCCTTGATTCAGAAGGAAACGCCCTGACAGAAGCTAAATCCGCCCGGATCGTCGACCGCACTGTTACACCAATTGATATTGATTAAGAATAAAGGCTCACTCTTTTGGGTGAGCCTTTCCATACAAAAAGAGGTGGTGAATGTGGAGCAAATTCTATCATTTATCAGTGAAATTGGCTTTCCGTCCTTATGTAATCTTATCATCTGAGAACCTCCAAATTTCAAAAAAGTAACCTTTTAAAGAAGCAAACATTTCCATTCCCCCTTAACTAATAATCTATAGTACTTTGAGTTTGTTGCCGACACCATTTCAAATAATATAAAATACCGGACATATCTACCCAACTAAAATCGATTCTACCTTCCTCGATTGCTGAAGAAAGATCATTTACTGAAATCCACATGATGTTGTCTGTTTCGTCCCCTTCTTGAAGTAAAGTCCCCTTAGCTTCACATCGGAAATACGCACCTAAAGAATCAACGGGTCCCTTGACTGTTTGATAAATAGCAAAAGGTTCCATAATCTCCACGTTGGAGGTAGATTCATTTGTTTCCATTTTTGTTTCTTCCCCATAAACTTTGGTTACATGAAGACCGGTCTCTTCCAAAACCTCTCTTTTTAGTGCAGATATATATGATTCATAGGGATTTATCCGGCCACCAGGAAGTTCAAATGGTCTGCCATCTTCATGTGCTTTCACTCTTCTTTGTATGACGATTTCCGTCACATCTCCCCTTTTTCTTTCTATAATTGCTCTGACGTTTACAAACATATACAATTCTCCTTTTCCAAAAAAATGATTTTCTCTCAAGCAACCTCTTTTATGTATGCGGTTACAAAATTATTGTTCAGATAAAATATGATCAGTGTTCCCTTCTAACTATTTCTCTTGATGAAAAAATTGTAAATACGCAAAAAGGAGCTGTACAGCTCCTTTTTCCTTGTTATTCAGCATGGTTGGGACGATGTTGGAGAAGCGCAGCTTTATTAATCTCTTCTCCCTCTTTTTGTTCTTTTTCATACCATGCGAAAAATACTTTCACAAGCATATAACCAAGAACAATTTCTTGAATAACTTTCATCAATACGCCACCAAGTTGCTGGTCTACTCTCGGCGCAACATTCGTGAATAATTCGGGGCTGAGGCCACTGCCAGCAAGTCCCGACAATGTAGAGCTAGGCACACAAAGCGCCATCGCTTTCATCCACATTTCTCCATCTGTATAGGTTGCGTAGATGGCAGTAGGCGCAAATATGATCATCCCACATGCTGGTAAGAGTAAAATACCCGCCGCTAGAACATATCCGACCTTTTTCAAACCATGAAGTTGGTATACCCCCTCAAGCTTATTCGTTAAAGGCCACCACAAGAACATGGCTAAAACAAACAGAAGGATTGTATAACCAGCATGTACAAAAATGTTCATCTTAACGGCATCCATTACAACGGGAATATGGTAAATAGAAAAGATACCATTAAACACAAGTAAAGCAATCAATGGTTTTGTCATGAACTTAAAAATCGGATTCAAATACTTAGACTGAATAAGTTCTTTCCACACCCAATTTGGAATGGAAACAATTAGTATTGGGGGGATGATTAAGTATAAAAAGGCCATTTGGAACATGTGAAAAGTAAACATAATATGAGCCATTAAATCGACAGGAGAACCTTTTGTCACATAAAGAAGCAACATGGCAACAATAAATAAAACAGCCTGCTTTGGCTTAAGTGATTCTCGTTCAGGAGCATTGCCCCTTTTTGTTATCGTTATATAAAAATAGCCGGCAATGAGTAGCAGGACAAAAATCATAAAATACGGACTCCATAATGCACGGAACCCAAAAATACTTAAAGGCACGCTCTTCACCCCATTTAAATTACTGATATTATGTTTATTATACTTTTATAAAATGCAGAGTTCAACGTATCCAATTGACATATTGATGACAAAAGCCAGCCGATTAGGCTGGCTTTTATAAACAGACGCTTCCGCTTTTCTTATTGTCTAGCTGCAGGCGGTAGGGGCTCGAGGTCAAATAACCTGGAATCTTGGAAGGGTAAGATCGCCCTTCCAGATTCCAGAACATTTGCTTGTCGCAGGCCCGCAGGAAGCGGGTCAGGACGGCGTTGCCACAGGATGTGGCGAATTTAGCCGTTCTTCCTCAACTTAACCGTCTTCCGCTTTTCTTATTACCACCAAACGATGGTTAGGAATGCTAGGATTGTGACAAATCCGATGATGACTCCACCGTATATAAATAACTGCGGAGCTTCATGTCCTTTTTGACTCATGTGCATGAAGTAATATAGTTGAAATATAACTTGGATCAAAGCAAGCAAGAGGATAAATGGGATAATAAACCATTTATCAAAGCCAGCTGCAACAGCGCCAAATGCACAAAGTGTTAAGAAAATAGAAATTGCAAAAGAGATCACTTGGTGACGCATTTCTTCAGCATTTCTTTTTCTGCGGTATTCATATTTTGTATCAAGATCTCTTGAATTCAATTGTTCGTTTCCCATTTTTATCACACCATCCCCATTAGATATACGACAGTGAAAATAAACACCCATACGACATCAATAAAGTGCCAATACAAACTTGCTAGATAGAACTTAGGGGCATTATATAAGCTTAACCCTCTATTCGCATTTCGCACCATCAATGAGATAATCCAGCCAAGTCCAAATACTACGTGGCCTCCATGGAAACCGACTAATGTATAAAATGCTGAGCTAAATGCGCTTGACGAGTACCCGAAGCCATACTCATGGGTATAATGCCAGAATTCATAAATCTCACAGCCTAAGAAAGCCAAACCAAGGGCAACTGTGATAAATAACCATGCCTGCATTTTTTTAAAATGAAAGTTCTTCATATGGTAAATAGCATAAACACTTGTAATCGAACTGGTTAAAAGTAGCATCGTCATAATAAATGCTAATTTTAAATCAAAAATATCGGTCGAAATAATGCTGTCACTGCTTGGTACTTTATCTTTTAAAGCCAAGTATGTTGCAAACAGGGAGGCAAACAAAACAGTTTCGCCTCCAAGGAAGAACCAGAAGCCTAAAAATTTATTTTTCCCTTCAAGAGTGGCTCTTTCGGGTGACTCAGGCCATGTTTTGGGTGTGAATTTCTCTTCAACATGCATTATGCCTTTACCCCCTTATCCTTTTTATCAACTAGCTCTGATTTTGGTATATGGAAGCCATGATCATCTTTTAAGGATCTTAGTAACATAGAAACAAATGCTACGATCAGACCGATAATCAATACAGGATCTCCCCACGCATGATCATTACGGAAGATCGCTCCATATGAAGCAATCATCAGGCCTAGAGAAATGAAAAACGGAAGTATCGAGCCGTTCGGCATATGAATGTCATTGATAGGTTCAGCCGGGGTCACTTCTTTCTTTCCTTCCATTTTTTCGATCCAGTATGTGTCAATACCACGGACCAAAGGCAATTGCTTGAAATTATAAAATGGTGGTGGTGATGGTAATGACCATTCCAAAGTCCGGCCATCGCCCCATGGATCGTTGCCAACACGGACATTTTTCACCTGTGTCATAATTACATTGTAAAGCAAAATTAATACGCCAGCAGCCATAAATGCTGCTCCAATTGAACTGATTAAGTTCCCAATATCTAAGCCTTGACCATCTAGATATGAAGCAATTCTTCTTGGCATTCCCATTAAACCAAGGAAATGCTGAATAAAGAATGTTAAGTGGAAACCAATAAAGAATAAGACAAACTCAATCTTTCCAAGTGTTTCATTCAACATTGTACCAAACATTTTCGGCCAGTAGAAGTGAACAGCGGCCAAAATAGCTAGGACAACTCCTCCAACAATTACATAGTGGAAGTGAGCTACAACAAAATAAGTATCATGGAACTGATAGTCAGCAGGTGCTACAGCGACCATGATTCCAGTTACCCCACCCATAACAAATGATGGAATAAAACCAGCCGCATAGAGCATCGGGGTTGTAAATTTAACACTCCCGCCCCACATCGTAAAGATCCAGTTAAAGATTTTAATTCCGGTTGGTACCCCAATGGCCATCGAGGCAACTGCGAAAATCGCATTAGCGATATTCCCTAACCCAACTGTGAACATATGGTGAGCCCAAACCATGAAGCCAAAGAATCCAATTAGTACTGTCGCAAAGACCATGGAAGAATATCCAAATAATCTTTTTCTCGAGAACGTTGCAAAAATTTCAGAGAAGATCCCGAATGACGGTAAAATCAAGATATATACTTCAGGGTGACCAAAAATCCAGAAGAAATGCTCCCAAATAATGGTATTTCCCCCCGCAGCTACTTCAAAGAACTGTCCTCCAAATAGACGATCAAAGGTTAACAAGAATAATGCTACTGTTAACGGTGGAAAAGCAAATAAAATAAGTGCAGAGATGACAAATGTTGTCCATGTAAACATTGGCATTCTCATATAAGTCATTCCTGGTGCACGCATATTAATAATCGTTACAAGAAAGTTAATTCCGCCCATAAGTGTTCCAAATCCTGAAATTTGGATACCTGTTACATAGAAGTCAATTCCATGATGGGGAGAATTAATTGCAAGAGATGCATAAGAAGTCCATCCAGCATCCGGCGCCCCACCTAAAAACCATGAGGTATTCAGCAAAATTCCACCTAGGAAAAATAACCAAAAACCTAAAGCATTTAGAAATGGAAATGCCACATCACGCGCCCCGATCTGCAGGGGCATAATCAGGTTCATTAACCCGATCAATATCGGCATGGCTGCGAGGAAGATCATGGTCGTTCCATGCATTGTCATGACTTCGTTAAATACCTGTGCACTTACAAAACCATTGTTAGGCACAGCGAGTTGAATCCGTATTATTAAAGCTTCAATACCGCCAATTAGGAAGAAAAAACCTCCACCTGCGATATATAGAATACCAACCTTTTTATGGTCTACCGTTGTCATGTAGTCCCAAAGAGTGGCACCGAAGCCTCGCTTTTGAGCAATTGTACTCACAATTTAACCTCCTTAAATACTTGGGACTGTTTATTGGTTATCAACTTTTAATTCCATTAGATAAGCTGCTAATGCATCTAACTCATCATCTTCAAGATCAGGATATCGACCTGTCATTTTGTTTCCTGGCTTAAATTGCTCTGGATCTTTTATCCATTCTTTTAAACTTTCTTCATCGTGATCCAAAATTCCAGCGACTGTTTCCCTGTTGCCGAAATCAGATAAGTTAGGCGCAACTCTTGCTGTTTTTGGTTGCTCATTACTAGGTGTTACAGCATGACAGGTAAGGCAGCTTTCAGTAAAAATTTCTTCGCCTTTATTAGCTAATTCAGAAGTTGGAACTGGTTCTTCCGCGTTTTGCATATCTGCAACCCACTGGTCAAAATCATCCTGTGAAATGGCTTTAACCTTAAAATCCATATAAGCATGAGAAGGTCCACAAAGCTCCGCACATTTCCCATAGAAAATATTATTGACATCGTCTGCTTTATCTTGATCAACACTTAAATAAAACTTATTGACGTTTTCTGGATTAGCATCTAATTTTCCGCCTACTGATGGAATCCAGAAAGAGTGTTTGACATCAGCAGATTCAACATTAAAATACACTTTTTGATCAGTTGGAATTACTAAATCTTGACTTGTTAAAATGCCGAGATCTTCATATTCGAACTCCCACCAGTACAAGTGAGCTCGCACATTGACCACAAGATTCTCTCGATTTCCATCCGCGTCCTTCTTATCCATTGCCGACACATCACCTTGTGAAAAAGTAGCAGCAACTGTAGGGACAGCAAGCACCAAAATAATGATGATCGGAATAACCGTCCAAATGATTTCTAATGTGTGACTACCTTCAACTTGTTTAGGTATTTCACTATCATCCTTCCGGCGAAAACGGACCACGGCAATCGCAAATAACACTACTACGACAATAATGACCAAAGTCATGATCCCTAAACTGAATAAAATGAGGTCATATTGCTGTTTTGCCACTTCTCCAGCTGGTTTTAAAGCCGAGAGAAACGGCTCGCCACATCCTGACAGGACTAACGCTAACATCGCTATAATTGAAGCGAGACGCCATTTTTGCAGCCATTTTTTCATAATGTAATCAAACCCCTCTTTCGTAAAATGTCTTGGCAGCCAAAGACATGCCGTTAACTATATGGATTTCTTAAAAAATATAAGAAAGAATTCCCTAGAAATATAACCTATAATAATGTCTGATTGCCTTTCAAGTATAAGCCATAATCTTTATCTAGATCACTGAAAAAATGACCATTGCCGTAAATAAAATGGTTAAATAATTCAATGAATAAATAAACATTCCGTTGGCCCATTTTACATCGTCTTTTTTCTTATAACCCATCATGCCCATAAGTAACCACCCAATATTCAAAGCAGTGGCAAATATAACAAATGGGACTCCTAATGACATCATAAAAAAGGGAATGGGTAATAGCAATGCTACCCAAAGCATGATATGTTTTTTTGTAACAGAAAAGCCCTTTACGACTGGCAGCATTGGGATAGAAGCAGCCCTATATTCTTCTACTCGCCTCATTGCAAGCGCATAGAAGTGTGGCGGCTGCCAAATAAACATAAGTAAAAATAACATCCAAGCCATTGTAGGCAATGAAGGATCAACGGCAGCCCAACCAATGAGAGGCGGAATAGCTCCCGGTAGGCTACCAATAACCGTATTACTAACTAAATTCCGTTTTGCCCACATACTATAGACCACCACATAGCTAAAAACACCGATGACTCCAAGAATCCCAGCTACTACATTGGTCAGAAAAAGAAATATTAATCCTACAATGATGAAACTAAAACCTAATATTAAAGTTTTAGAACCATTAATTTTCCCTGTCACTGTTGGTCTTTTCTTTGTTCGTTCCATAATATGATCTATATCTCTATCTATGTAATTATTTAAGGCACATGATCCCGCCATAATTAAGGACGAGCCAGCTAGAGCATAAAAAACAATGTCTAATGATTGGAGGAAATGCCCTTCAGTAAAAACAAAGGCTAGCCACAACCCAGTGAAACTGGTAATAAGATTAGAATTCACAATGCCAATTTTAATCAATGCCGTAAAATCTTTCCATCTAGTAGTAACTGGCTGGACCGTTCTTTCAGCACTTGCTAATGTACGACTATCTCCCATTTTTATTCCCTCCTTTCTAAAAGTTTATTCCATCATTTACTATAATGCATTTTGCTTAACATTTCTTGTTTTTAATGAAACTTTCAGTATTTGTTCACTAATTAAACACGATTATTGCAAGGGATTTTTCAATCTCGCTATATCCTTTGATTGAATGCTATTGATTCAAAGCCCCCAATGGAATATTAAAGCATAATTCCTTATGATTAGGGAGATAAAGAAAAGTGTTTTTATGTCGGAAATGTGACAAGTTATAGCAAATAGATGAATCTACTTTCTTATTTTTACCAAATAAAGGACAATCTTTCAAGCTTTCGGCTTTACGATGCGACTGTAACAATATTGTCAGTTGTTTTTTTCTAGTTCTTTAGGTAGTATCGGTTATGGAATGTTTATTTAAAAGTTAACGAATTTATTTTCTTTTAAAGAAGGTGGAGGCTTGAGTAAAAAATTAAAATGGTTTTCTGTTATAACTTCATTAGTGATGCTAGGTGTGTTACTTGGTGGAGCTTTAGTAACAAAAACTGATTCGGGCATGGGCTGTGGCCGCTCTTTTCCATTATGTCATGGTAAATTAATTCCATTAGAGGATATTACACCCGCATTGTTAATCGAATTCTCGCACAGACTTGTGTCAGGGAGTGCTGCCATTCTCGTTGCCATATTATCTTTCTGGGCTTGGAAGGCAATCGGAAAGGTGAGAGAGACAAAATTGCTTGCAATCCTATCGATCTCCTTTTTAATTATCCAAGCACTAATTGGTGGAGCTGCAGTATTATGGCCACAATCTGATTTTGTTTTGGCCTTACATTTTGGTATCTCGCTTATTTCTTTTGCAGCAGTACTATTACTGACCTTACTTATTTTTGAAGTGGATAAAAAATTCGATGCGAACAAGCTAGTTATTGACAAAAGAATGACGTTTCACATTATCGGTCTAACCATATACAGTTATATTGTGGTTTATACGGGTGCACTCGTCCGCCATACCGAATCAAGTCTAGTTTGTTCAGATTTTCCATTATGTATAAATAGTGAGTTTTCATTACCAGCTAATATGTATCAATGGATTCAGATGGGACATCGTACAGCCGCTGCACTTATTTTTATTTGGATTGGCTATGTGATGATTCTGGCCATTCGGCATTATAAACAGCAAAAAGTTCTTTATTATGGCTGGATTATTGCCTTTATCCTTGTCTCGCTTCAAGCCATTTCAGGAGCAAGTGTGATTTTCACAAAGGCAAATATTGTTGTAGCCTTATCACATGCAATCTTTATCTCGCTATTATTCGGCTTGTTATGTTATTTTCTCCTCCTCTTATCTCGGAATAGGAATAACATCGCCAAACAGCAAATTCAGTCAGGGGAGAAACAACCTGTTGATCCCAATAAGCTGATTCCCCAATAAAAGAACCACGTACATTTGTGCGTGGTTCTTTTATTGGGGATGCTGATAAGATCTTTTAAAAGTAGGTTGAACGGAAGAACGGCTTTTCTGTGATTTTGGCTGGTCCTTTTTATTTTTTGTGCGGTATTTCTCATCATACTGTATGAACATCGAAATATTTGCAAGTAAGCCCATGGCAATCGATACAACAATGATCGAGGACCCTCCATAGCTGATAAACGGAAGCGTAACCCCTGTAATCGGAATTAGACCGGACATCCCTCCTAGATTAATAAACGCCTGAATCCCAATCATTGCAGCAATACCGATTGCAAGCATACTGCCAAAAGGATCCTTACATTTCGTCGCAATGATAATCCCTCGCAGAACAATATAAGCAATCCCAAGAACGACAAAGCCTACACCAAAAATTCCTAATTCTTCTGAAATAACCGACATAATGAAATCAGTGTGGATCTCTGGTAAGTAACCATATTTTTGAATCCCTTGTCCAAGACCTGCCCCTTTTAAGCCACCCGACCCTATCGCCAAATAGGAATTAACTAGCTGAAAGCCTTGATCATCGTAATTTCCAAACGGATCGAGGTAGCCAGTTATTCTTTTCATATTCCCCTCTGTAAAAAAACTATCAAATTTAAGGATCACAAAAGGAATTAATAATAGAGAAGCACCAACTCCCATTAGCACAAGCTTTCCGATCGTCCGGAAATTCATACCAGAGCAGAGAATAATGATCATGCCAAGGACCAGGGTGATCATCGCTGTTCCATTATCTGGTTCCATTTTAATAAGAAAGCAAACAAAGACAAGGTAAATGACTGGAGGCAATGCTCCAACATTCAACTGGTTAATGTATCTCTGTTTATTCGCATAGACTGCTGATAAATAAATCACAACACTTAACTTTGCAAATTCAGAGGGTTGGATTGTTCTTGATCCAATGAGCTTTATCCAGCTTTGGGCATTATTGCTAGTATGGCCGATAATTGAAACAGCTAATAATCCGACAACAGAAATAATCGTCATTAAGATAAGAAGGTTTTTATTCTTGAAGACTTTATAAGGAAAGAGAGCAAAAAACAAAAAAGCGCAAAAGCCAATAAGAATATTAATTTTTTGCTTATTATAAAAATAATCAGCAGGCACATCGTAAATTTTTATAGCAATGACCATGCTAGCACTATATACCATAATAAGGCCAAATAATGTCAAAAGTATGTATGCAATAATAATTGAATAATCATATGATTTAAGGATTTTTTTTAACATAAAATTCTTCCAATCTATGAGTCAGTTTGCAGATAGACCTTCCTCATCCTAAAAAACTCAAACAATTTCTAAGAACTGTTTGAGTTTATGCTAAAGGCTTATGCCTAAACCGCATCCTTTACTTTCTAACTGAGGCTTCATGTAGAACAGACAACTGTCTTTCTAAGGAATCCATTAATTCTTTCCCATATTTTTGATCGACTAGCCCAAGGCGAACAGCAAAATCAATTTCGCGAGACAAGCCAAACATTTGTGTATCTAGAACTTCTTCATATAAAGGGCATTGCGGCATAGTTAGATTGTCCATTTGCACTTGAATCAGGCGGAGAATTTTCTCTGCATCTGCCTTCAATAATGCATGGGCTTTTTCCCGATGATCAACTTTCGTATCCGACACCACATTTAATCCCCCTTAATCATAAAAACAAAATATATTCTCCACTTGCCTGTCCGATCATCATTTAATGAGGACAATACTATTATTAAATATTACAACTAAACTAGGGAAATTGCAACAGGAAAGACGATTACTTCCTATTTCAATACCGGAATTTCTCCCCCTATCATTTTGGTTTAATATTCATGACTTTAAATTTCTATCCATTCACGCTATAATTGACATTTGTAATGATAAGGGGGCTACAGAATGGATATGATCATGAACATAAAAGGGAAGGTTAAATTTCCCATTACTTTGGATGTTGGAGCTTGGATTTTTGATGATCGTCGTATTGATTTAGATACATATTCCTTTGAAGATGAAAAACAAGATGATTTAACTGAAGAGGCTACGACTGTATCCAAGCATTGGGACCGCTCTGTAAAAGAAGGAGCCGTTTCTCCAAAGCAGACGCGTAAAAGATATGAAAAAGCTAAAATGCTTACAAGCACCTTTGCCATTAAGCTAGAGCCCTTTCTTAAAAACGCAGAACCTGATCCAAAAGCTTCTCTTCTCGTTTTTGAGACAAATGGCGAGGATGTGTCGATTCCTTTAGAGGAAGGTTACGCTATTCTTGTACAATTCTCCAATAAAGGCAAGGCTTTAAAAGAGGACGGACCTGTCCATATCCTTTTTCCGGATGGTTCAAACGTTGATCATCCTATCAAGAATGTCAAGGCTTTTCGAGTTGAGTAAGTAACCATGAAAGCGCCTTGAAAGAGTGAAAACGGCACAGGATTCGATGTCCTGTGGCAACCCCGTTTTTACTCTTTATTTGCTTGTATTTTTTATACAATAGTATTCTTGCTCTATCCGGGAGTATTTTTCACTTATACAATAGTATTCTGCTTCTTCAGGTTGGTTTGAGGTTCGGTATTTCTAGTGATCGATCATGATCATAATAAATCTGCGGCTAATTGAGCAAGTTGTGACCGTTCCCCTTTGATTAATTTTATATGTCCTGCGATTGCCTCCTCTTTAAAGCTCTCAAGCACATAACTTAAACCATTGTTATATTCATCCAAATAAGGATGATCAATTTGTTCAGGATCGCCCATAAAGATAATTTTACTTCCTTCCCCCACCCTTGTTAGAATCGTCTTTGCTTCATGCTTTGTTAAATTCTGAGCTTCATCAATAATAATAAATTGGTCAGGGATGCTACGCCCGCGAATATATGTCAAAGCTTCAACCTCAATGGAGCTCATTCCTGCTAAAATCGCATCTAACTCTCCCGGCTTTTTCGTGTTAAATAAAAATTCTAGATTATCATAAATCGGCTGCATCCATGGTCTAAGTTTTTCTTGTTTTTCTCCAGGGAGATAACCAATATCTTTTCCAACTGGAATGATCGGTCGTGCAACGAACATCTTTTTATAAACTCGTAAATCTTCTGTCTGCATCAAGCCCGCAGCTAAAGTAAGTAATGTTTTTCCTGTCCCCGCCTTTCCAATTAATGTGACAAGCGGGATATCTCGTCTCATTAGCAACTCTAATGCCATCGTTTGTCGAGCATTCTTTGATTTAATACCCCAAATCAGCTCATTTTGCCCGGAAAGCTTTTGAAGTGTCATTCCAGTCTCATCAATCATCCCAATTCCAGAAGTGGAACTGCCTAGCTCATCTTTAATAATGACAAATTGATTCGGATAAAATGGTTCATTTGTGTAATTTGCCAAGGATATACTCCCATGTTCATAAAATAAGCTGATCTGATGGATATCAATATACAGTTCTTGTACACCTGTATATAGGTGGTCCAATTCAACAACTCGGTCCTTCAAAAAGTCTTCAGCATCTATTCCGATAGCATCTGCTTTGACACGAAGAAGAGCATCTTTGCTGACCAATATGACTGGTCTTCCATCAACCTTCGCTTCTTCTTCCAGGGCGATATTTTTAGCGACTGCTAAAATACGATTATCATTCGTCTTTTCAAAAAAAACCTCTTCAAGCTGTTTAAAAGAACGGTGATTTAATTCAATCCTTAAACTCCCACCATTTTCGAGCTGGATTTTCTCATGAAGTTTTCCTTGTTCTCTAAAGCTATCTATCAGCTTTGAAATGTGCCTGGCATTTCTACCTATTTCATTCATATATCGCTTTTTCGAATCCACCTCTTCCAATACAACTGCTGGAATCACAATTTCATTTTCTTCAAATGAGAAAAGTGCATTTGGATCTTGTAGCAAGACATTTGTATCTAAAACATATATTTTGCTCAAAATTGATGCCTCCTGCCCCTTTTTAATCGATCTAGCTTCAATGCCTAGCAAATTTAAAAGTTCATCTTATAAAGCATTAGGCGTAAGGTTGAAAAGAAATCGCCTTACATCCCACTAAAATTTGGTGTCTTGTAGCATATGCTGCGCTTCTCATATCTTATGTCTTGAAACAGTCTCCGGTTCATTAAAATTTTTTATGAAGGGACCCTTTTGAATGAAATATATGAACTTTTGAATAAAGTTAGAAGATATATCAAAAATTAACCTGAGGACGTTAATGGAAAAATTTTATTGGAGGGATTTAATTGCGTACATGGCTTATTATACTGATTGCCGTATTCAGCATGTCAGCTTGTTCACAGAAGCCGGAAAACATTGGAGAAAAAGATGTGTTGCCAAGGGGAGTATCTGTTCAAGATAGCCATCTTGACAATAATGGTAATCAAAATTATACAGATGAAAAAAGAGCTAATTATTTAGCAAATCTCGCTGCAAGTGTTCCAGATGTTCACAATGCCTCATCTGTTGTGATTGGAAACCTTGCCGTTGTAGGCATTGACATTGATCAGGATATAGAGCGTTCAAAAGTGGGTACGATTAAATATTCGGTGACGGAAAGCCTTAGACATGATCCACAAGGCGCTGGAGCGATTGTAATAGCGGATCCAGACCTAAATGCCCGCCTTAAAGAAGTTGGTGAAGACGCTCGTGCTGGTAAGCCCATTAGAGGTGTTATGAATGAATTAGCGGATATTGTTGGACGGGTCATACCGGACGTTCCTTTACCTGAAAACGAGAAAAAACCAGAGGATGCCATGGAGGAGGATGACCAACAAAATGATGAGGACATCCAACACATACAAAAAGAGCAATCTAATGATAAAAATCAGTAACTTCAATACAATCCCCTTTCTTCAGTCGTGTTTGGGGACACAACCCAACGAGGGCTGCATTGATTTAGGAATCAGCTTTCTTGCTACCACTTATGATATTAAGTGCGGTAAATTTCAAGCTACTCGTAAAAAACTAAATTGGTTCAAGAGAAAACTGTTATGTAGCGGATGTAAATCATCAAATTACAAAGATACTATGTTTGTTTTAAAAGATTTGATAGGTGTTCGTCGTGTAGCAGAAAAAGGATGAGTAAAAACTGAAATGTTTCTGTTTTTTGGGCTTTCTATTAATTCCTTTTAAATGTAAAAACTAGCAGTGCCAATCAAATGGTGGCCGTATGGTGCAACGAACCTACACAATAAAGGAATTGAGCATATCGGTGTAGTTACTAGCTCCTGTGGCAGGGGCGTCCTTATGTTCCGCCGCACTAAGGTAGAAGAGCGTTGCTCGGTTCTTACTAATGGGTGTTGCTTTCTCTGAGGGTATAGAGTTCCCACTTAAAACAACTTGTAGGGCTGTTAAGTGATAGGGTTTTGATGTTATACTGGGAATGAGAAAGAAATTTTCACCCAGAGGTGAGCAAATGGAAGTACAATGCGTAATCTGTCACGAGCATAACACCTTAGAGGATGACTCAAACCTTGCGAAAAAACTCAGAAATCGACCGATTCATACTTATATGTGCCCTATATGCTATGAACGAATAAGAGTGAACACCGAAAAAAGAAAACAAAATGAGAATTTCCGCTTATATCCTGATCAGAAGAAGGTAGATTTTTAAGTCTTATTTATAAGCAAAAAAAAGAGGCTATCCCATCAAAAAATGGTAAATAGCCTCTTTTTTAGATCGTACCTGCTTTCTTCTCTTTTCTCAAGCGAATTTTATAAATAATGAGGATCACGGCCGCGACCATAAGTCCCTCTGTTATAGGTAAAAATATTGCTAAAAAAGTTAAGAATAAACAACCTACGATTAAAAAAAGATAGATAACTACTGATTTTAATAAAGGTAATTTCTTGGCAAACCCAAGCTTGTATACAAGAATCGCTAGAGCAGTGATTGTTAGCCAAAGCAACCAATTTGTAGCCGTTGGATTCCCCGTCAATGTATAATAGAACTTTAAAGTGGGGGAAAAACGTTCGATCGCTCTTTGGTCAGCATCAATAGACCCTAACAAATACAATTGATTGAGTATAAAATAAAGTTTGATTCTTATTCTCCCCTTCCCTAACCCTAAATGCATGTTCAAAAAGAAAGGTAAGGATCATTTATCTCACAGTAGCATTTTTACCGGCCTTTTTGAACATCCCCTATACAGGTGAAACATCGATATAGAGAGTTTCACCTGTATCATATCATATACGAACAAGAAAGCCTAAATTTTCACCCTACAGTAAGGGAGAATCATCGCCCTCACTGTTTAAAGTTTCATTTTATATTTCTGCTGTCTTTTTCTTTTTTGCTGCCTTCTCCCGCTCGTTTTTATTTAATATTTTTTTGCGTAAACGTATCGATTCTGGAGTAACCTCACAATACTCATCATCATCAAGATATTCTAATGTTTCTTCTAAAGAAAGAATTCTAGGTTTCTTAATAACATTTGTTTGATCTTTATTGGCAGAACGAACATTTGTTGCGTGCTTGGTTTTCGTGATATTGACAGTAATATCATTTTCCCGATTATGCTCGCCGACAATCATGCCTTCATAAATTTCTATTCCTGGTTCTACAAAGATCGTTCCCCGATCTTCTACTTGCATAATACCATAGGTAGATGTTTTCCCGGTTTCCATAGATACGAGAACACCTTGCCTGCGTCCACCCACTCTGCCTTTCTCCATTGGACGATAGCTGTCAAACGTATGATTTAGAATCCCATATCCTCTTGTTAATGTCATAAACTCTGTTGAGTAACCAATTAACCCTCGTGCTGGAACATGGAAAATAAGGCGCACTTGTCCGTTTCCGTTATTAATCATATCCAGCATCTCTCCTTTACGAGATCCAAGAGATTCAATCACACTTCCCGTATACTGCTCAGGTGAATCAATTTGCACCCGCTCAATCGGTTCACACTTAACTCCGTCAATATCTTTTATAATGACTTGAGGTTTTGAGACCTGCAATTCATACCCTTCACGGCGCATATTTTCAACAAGAATGGATAAATGTAGCTCACCACGTCCGGATACGATCCAGGCATCTGGCGATTCCGTATTTTCCACTCGTAAGCTTACATCTGTTTCTAATTGAGTCATCAGTCTTTCTTCAATTTTACGGGAAGTTAAATATTTCCCTTCTCTTCCTGCAAATGGACTGTTATTCACAAGAAATGTCATCTGGAGTGTAGGTTCATCCACATGGAGGATCGGTAAAGGTTCCTGATGCTCAATTGGACAAATTGTGTCACCTACATCAATGTCTTCCATTCCAGATATAGCGATCAAATCACCTGCAAATGCCTCATCAATTTCAATCTTCTTTAATCCTAGAAAGCCAAACATCTTGGTTACACGAAATTGTTTGGTCGTGCCATCCTGTTTTAAAACTGCTACATGTTGACCCACTTTCATGGTTCCTCTGAATACTCTACCGATGCCAATTCTTCCTACATAGTCATTGTAATCGAGTAAAGAGACTTGGAACTGTAATGGATCTTCGCTGTTATCAATGGGAGCTGGAATAAAATCCAGGATTGTCTCGTATAATGATTCCATGTTTTCATCTTGTTTTTCAGCGTCTTTACTGGCTGTACCATTAATAGCGGATGCATAAATCACGGGGAATTCAAGTTGTTCGTCATTTGCATCAAGTTCAATAAATAGCTCAAGGACTTCATCAATAACCTCTGCAGGTCTTGCAAAATCACGGTCAATTTTATTTACAACAACAACTGGAGTTAAGTTTTGCTCTAATGCTTTCTTCAGCACAAATCTAGTTTGTGGCATACAGCCTTCATATGCATCTACAACAAGTAAAACACCATCTACCATTTTAAGAATACGTTCCACTTCGCCACCAAAATCAGCATGACCTGGTGTATCTAATATATTTATTTTTGTATCTTTATATTGAATGGCTGTATTTTTAGCCAAAATGGTAATCCCGCGTTCCCTTTCAATATCACCTGAATCCATGGCTCTTTCTTCGACAAGCTCATTGGAACGAAACGTTCCCGACTGTTTTAATAATTGGTCTACTAATGTTGTTTTACCATGATCAACGTGCGCGATAATGGCAATATTTCTAATGTTTTCTCTAAGGTTCAAAAGTGTTTCCTCCTATATTTAAAATCAACTGATTGATAACTTTTTCATTAACTGAGTTATTATATCACATACACTGGAGAATTTGTAATATTTTTTGTACAATATAAAAGTGAGCTTGTACAAATGGAGTTTTTTCTTGTTCAAAGGAGCAAAATTAGAATGATTATTCATTTAGCTAAGGGGGCTTCAAACTTGAGTAGGATCAGGTGGGATTTTTTACTATTAGCCATGATCGCCGCTTTTTCCATCATGGGCATGGGAATTTGCCTAGCAGAGAATAGTTGGTTAGGCATTGCGTTATGCTTTATCGTTCTCTGTATCGCTATGATGTATGGATTCAAAAAAAAGAAAAAGCTACAAAAAGAAGGTAATATATAAGAGAGTCTTCATTCAGTGGGTATTCCCCCCACCGAATGAAGACTGCCGTTTAAAGTTTTAACGTGATTGAAAATACGGAAGTAATTGTTTATGAAGTTCAGGCTTCGCTGCAAGGATGGAGCTCTTTTCCAGCATATTTACTGGATTCCCCTGCAAATCCGTTACGACGCCTCCAAGTTCTTCAATAATCACTTTCCCACCAGCGAAATCCCATGGTGAGAGCTGCAAACTTATGTAGGCGTCCATCCTCCCCGTTGCAACGTAAGCGAATTCCATAGCTGCTGATCCGTATGATCTAGCCCCTCGTATATCTTTTACTAACGGAATAAACATACGAGCCGTTTGTTCGGAATGGATCGACGCTGGGTTAAAGCCAACAACTGCCTCATTTATATTGCCCTCTTGTAGCGGAGCAATTTTTTTCTCATTGAAAAAGGCCCCTTTCCCTCTACTTGCACAGTAAAGCTCGTCTAATATGACATCATACAAATAACCTAATTGCCCAACCCCATCCTCTAAAATACCAATGGAGATGAAAAAGTTTCTTTGCTGATGGACAAAATTCATCGTTCCATCAATGGGGTCAACAATCCATACAACCCCCTCTAAGTCATTCACTTGATCTCCAAATCCTTCTTCTCCCATCATTCTATGATCGGGATAATGCTCTTTGATTTGCTTTACAAAGAATTGTTCTGTTTCTTTATCTACATTTGTAACTAAATCATTTGCATCTGATTTCGTCTGAATATCTAATGCATGTTCAAGCGACTCTACTATTGAGTTTCTCGCTTCCTTTAACCATTGCTTTACAGATTGATCTACTTCATGCCATATTGCCATTTTTCCACCCTCCATCGACTCCCTATATTTACTATAGCATAGGGATTTCAACCCTTGTTTTCAAGCAAAGTGTTTTATAACCAAAAGCGCAAGCGCCTTGGACTAGGAAGAAAGGCTAAGTTCGCGACGCCCTGTTACTTCGTCTGCACTAATATATCCTGTACGTCGTAACACCGATAGGCTTGCTCCTACGAGTCTCGAGCCGATGGCACCTAGAGCTAGTCACCAACCGCCACATAAGCTAGTTACCCATAGCCAAGAATTTTATAATTTTCCAAACCAAAAGAAAAGTGCAAGGCGGCTAGCTAAGAAAATGAATGATTGCATATAGAACATGAAACGAACTTCCTTACTTAAGCTCTAAAGGAAGTTCGAATCTAGTCATAAGCAAATACCTTACAAAGCTTCCAACTTAATAAGCTCTTCCCGGATCCGTGTAAGCTTACGCTTTGCTTTTGTCTTTTTATCCTCATTTTCTTCTTGCAAAGCATCATACAAAACGGCCAATTCATAGTTCAATTCTAAACGTAATACAGCCAGTCTTTGTTTATCTAGGTTTTTTCTTCGATAAGCATTCATCACTTGTTTCATGGAAGAAACACCCCTTTAGTCATTCAAAATATTTTTACCATTCTGGAATAACTTATTATAATATATGTTGTCGGAAGAGAAGGAGGAACTAAATTGTGTGATTACCCCATATTAGATATTTTCCGACTCATGATGCACTTTCACTTTGTGTAATTTGCTATTGGTAATTTTGTACCCGGATCAAGTCGTGATTAAACAAATGGAACTTGTAATGAGTAAAGTAGTTGCTATTCAAATTTGATGTGTACGTGGAGATATCGTGAGATTCACATCTTAATTAATTGATTGGATGTAGTACTTTTTGCCTTTTTAACGGTTTTATACAAGGAATAGCCACTCGAATCCTCAAATTCTTTCCCATAAATCTTTTCATCAGATTTTGCTGGGACAATTTTTTTGAATTTACGATATTCATGTAATAACTCATCTCTATTCGTGCCTTTTTCGTAAGCTTGTTCAATTTTTTGAAAAAATTGTATGACAGTCACAATTTCATCCTGGGTCCAATCAATAGAAAATGGATAAGAATATTCCAAACCAACTTCCTCCCTGTTTTGCTTATTATTTCTTTACATTCAGACTTCTATACTTATACAGATAATTATGTAGAAATCCCACGAAAAATAGATAACCGATATGGAAAGAGGCTGAGACAAAGGGATTTTCACCAAAGAAAAAAACGAATTACATATACCCGCTTCGGAAATACACTTCGCTTTCTGCGGGGAGTGGCAAGTCTCCTCAGGCATGAGCCTTCCGGGATCTTGCCGAACTCTCACTTCCCGCAGGAGTTTAGGTATATTCCCACCGCTAAAGTAATGCATTGTTCGTCTCTAGAATTTAGTATTTTAGTTTTGTCCCAGCCTTAATGCTTATTCTTCGTTACGTGGAGTTTTAATCAGATCAGGATCAACAGTTTCATAGCCCTTATCTCTTAGACCCTTAACAATATCCTCCAAAGCCGCATTCGTCCATTCTCGATCATGCATTAACAAATTAGCACCATTGCCTAATTCAGGGGCATTGACCATAATATCGGCAATTCCCTCTTTATTCATATATTCCTCATTCCAATCGTACCCATAGGTCCAATTCATTAACACCATCTTTTCATCTTTCGCTATTTCTCTACTTGTGTCAGTATTTTGGCCGAAAGGAGCGCGAAAGAATTTAGGACGTTCTCCTGTAATTTCTTCAACTTGATCATTCACAGAGAGAATTTCTTCCTTTTGTTCATCTGGTGATAGGGTTGTTAAATCTGGGTGTGAATAGGTATGATTTCCGATCTCAAAGCCCATATCGTAAATTTCCTTTACGATTTTTTCTTTTTCAGGTGTGGTTATAAAATGACCATTTACAAAAAAGACGGCCGGCGCATCAAGTTTTTTAAGCGTTTTTGCCATTTCTAAGGCATGTTCATCCGGAGCATCATCGATTGTGAGTAACGCCACTTTTTGGTTTGCATCATCAATTGGCACGATAGAATAAACTTCACTTAATTCATATTGTGGAGCCTGTTCTTCCTCTTCAACTGGTGCTGACGATTCTTCAGCCTCTTCCGCTTCATTATCTTCTCCTGTCTCCTCTTGCTGCTCTTCTCCCGCTTCTTCTTGCTGTTCTTCACCTTGTTGCTTTCCCTCGTCTTTTTCTTCTGTTAAAGACTTGTCCGCCTCATCTGTCGACTGACTTGGAGAACTCTGATTGCCACATGCGGCCAATCCGCCTGCAACAAGGAGCAAAATCATAAGTTTCTTCATACGTTTCCCCTTTCTCTCTTTATGTGGAATTAACTTCCATTATAATTTGTCGACATATAGTATTCAAGCGATCAGATTTTGATGTAATTTCGAAGATTTAGTAGAATAAAAACTGTAGCAGAAATTGCAGTGAAATATAAGTACATAAGCTCATTATCGTTGTAAGAATAGTCGCTCCTTTTGATCCAATGATTTTTCTTGCAACTAAATAAGCTAAATAAAAAAAGACGAGGAATAGAAGAACTTTTGCAAGAAAGCGATCTTTTCCCGAAAGCCATTGTGCAACATGAAAACCACTCCAAATCATAATTTGAATGAGAGCAGCTACGTAATTTTTTAGAAGCATTGAATTCTTCACTCATTTCATTGAAGATTTACGCTATTTTAGATAGAAGTTGGAAAAGGAGCATCTTGTAAAAAAAACGTCCTCTTAAATAATATGCATGTAAATATATAAAATAATCCAAAAAAAGGAGCTGTTGCACAATCAGGTAACTGATCGTGCAACAGTTTTTTTGTGCACAAAAAAACAGACCACAAAGGGTCTGCTCTCGTGTATTATTAATTTATGACAAGTAAAAAAATAACACAACCCCAGT